>NZ_QGSW01000415.1:0-6168 GCF_003176715.1 Micromonospora sp. S4605 | reverse complement strand
ATCCTGGTCAGCAGCCAGCCGCTGACCTGCGGGGGGCGCGGCGGGGCCGGCGCCGGGCCGGGAGGCGGGAGGGGGAGGTCCCGGCCGAGCACGCCGAACGGGCGCTCGTCGCCGGGGAAGTGGAAGTCGCGCAGGATGTCGACGAACCCGAACCGGCGGTACAGCCGCCAGGCCCGCGACCGCTGCTCGTCGGCCTCCGGGGTGGACAGCAGGGTGGTGACCCCCTCGGCCATGGTGAGCAGGGCGCGCAGTTGCCCCGCGCCCAGGCCGTGCCCCTGCGCGGGCGGCCGGACGTGCAGCTCGACCACCTCGAAGCAGTCGGTCAGCCAGCGCTGCCGGGCGGCCGGGTCCAGCGCCCGCCAGACCTGGTCGTGCCACCACTGCCCGGGGGCGCCGAGGTAGCCGTAGCCGAAGCCGGCCAGGTGCCCCTCGGTGGTCAGGCTGGCCACGGCCCGGAAGCCGGGGCGGCGGACGTGGGTGGCGATGTAGCCGCGGCGGGCCTCCAGCAGGTCGGTGCGGTAACCCATCGCCTCGCCGTAGACGGCCACCACGTCGTCCAGCCGCCGGACGAGATCGTCCGGTGTCCACCGCACCAACCTCATGCCCGCGCGCCCTTCACCGTCTCCGCGTCGCCGTCCGCGACCCATCCCAGCACCGTCCGGTCACCGACCACGTCGCACACCGCGAACCGCGCGAAGAGCTCCTCCGCGTACCACCCCTCGGTGGGGGTCCGCATGATCGCGGCGCGGTGCTCCGGGTGACGGTACGCGAACGCCACCAGGTCCGCCGGGTCACGCCACACGCTCACCGTGCCCTGCCAGCCCACCGGGGCCTCGCCGACGCCGAACCGGGCGAGCAGGCCGGGCGCGGCGTGCAGGGCGGCGGCCACCGGCGGGACCGCCCGCCAGAAGGTGACCGCCCGGCGGGGCCGCAGCCGGGCCCGGGTCAGCGCCAGCACCGGGCCGTCGGCGCGGCCGCCGGGCGGCTCGCCGAACGGCCGGCGGCCGGACCACTCGCCCCGGCTGGTCAGCGGGCGCAGGTCGAGCCGGACGGCGGAGCGGGCGATCCGGGACCAGGCCCGGCCCACCGGCGAGGCGTCGAAGCCGGCCGCCGCGGCGGGGGAGTCCCACACCGCCAGCGCCGCCCACCGGGTCAGGTCGGCGTCACCCGGGCCGAAGCCGGTGCCGGTCCCGGTGCCGAGGAGCTTGCCGAACCGTACGCCCGGCACGGCGCGCAGCCGGCGCGGGTCGAGCGCCATCCGGGCCAGCGCCCGGGGCAGCGCGGGCCGGGAGGTCCGCCACACGTGCAGGGTGACCAGGCCCGGTACGGCGTGCGCGGGGTCGCTCACGCCACCTCGGCCGGGGCGCCGGCGGTGATCCGGAGCAGTTCCCGGTACGTGGTGGGGAAGACCGCCTGCGGCACCCCGCCGGCGGCCCAGATCTCGTCGTACCCCGCCAGGGCGGTGTCCACCAGGGTGCGCAGCTGCTTCGGGTGGCCCAGCGGGGCCACCCCGCCGATCACCTGCCCGGTGTGCGTGCGGACGAAGTCGGGGCTGGCCCGGCGCAGCCGGGTGACCCCGATGCCGGCGGCCAGCCCGGCGGTGTCCACCCGGTGCGCGCCGGAGGTGAGCACCAGCAGCGGCTCGCCGTCCGCCTCGAAGATCAGCGAGTTGGCGATCTGGCCGACGCCGACGCCGAGCGCCTCGGCGGCGGCCGCGGCGGTGTGCACCGCCTCGGGCAGCAGGCGGACCACGCTGGGGGCGCCGGAGCCGTTCCGCGCGTCGGCGGCGTCGAGCGCGTCCTGCACCGCCCGTACGTTCGGGTGTGACTGCATGCCCGCCATTCTTCCCGGTACGCCGGGTCCGTCCGCGACCGGCCGCGCGTCACACGTTGCATTTTCGTCGGAGGGAGGGTGTACTGTCAGCAGTAGTTAGAACGAGTGTTCGATTGCCTCGTACGCTCGTTCCAACCAGCCCGGGGCGGTGTTTCGCGGCGCCGGCTCCGGGCGGTGCGGCTCCGCGGGCCGCACCTGGGTTCCGGGCAGTCGCGAGCCCGGTCCCGTCAGGCAGGAGCGTCGCCCGCCGCCCACGACCCCCGGGCGGCGGGCGACGAACCCGCCGGTACGCCGGCCGGGTGTGGTGTGGGGAAGCGTCCACACCCGGCCGGCCCCCATCCGGTGCGTCTTCCTCCGCACCACTCGATCCGGCGCCCCGCCGGCGGCCCGTCCGTCGCGGTGGGGTGGCGACCCGGCCACGTGGAGGAGACAGTCCCATGCCGACCAACCCGGCTCAGGCACCGACGGTGCCGGCGCACGTGCTGCCGCACCGCACTCCCGCCCAGCTTCTCGCGGTGGCCCGCCAGGGGCTCGCCGAGGCCGCCCGGACCCGTCCCGACGGCCTCCGTTACGCGGCCGCCCACCTGGCCGCCCTGCGCGCCGCCGCCGCCCTGCTCGCCGCCCGGGCCCGCCCGGCACCGGCCCGGCGCAACCGGATCACCAGCGTCTGGGTCCTGCTCTCCGGGGTCGCCCCCGAGCTCGACGAGTGGGCCCGGTTCTTCGCCGCCGGCGCCGGCAAGCGGGCCGCCGCCGAGGCCGGCATCCCCCGGGTGGTGACCGCCCGGGAGGCCGACGACCTGCTGCGCGCCGCCGAGCAGTTCGTCACGGTGGTGGAGACCGCGCTCGGCGTGGCCCACCAGCCGGCGCTCGACGGTCTGGCCGCCTGACACCTGTGACACCCCGACCGCCCGGCGGGGGGAGCCGGGCGGCCGGGGCGCCCACGCGCACATCTGATCCGAACAGCACGACGGGGGGTAGGTCCGATGGCGGGCCGCATGGTGGTCGGTTCCGCCGCACTGGCCGGCCTGGTCCGTCCGGCGAGCGCGCCGGACCCGGCGGGCGGCCACCGGGTGCTGCCGGTGGCCCCGGAGCTGACCGGCCTGCTGCCCAACCGGGGGTTGCGCCGCGGCAGCACCGTCGCGGTCGCCACCGGCCAGCCCCGGCGCAGTGGCGGCACCTCCCTGGTCCTGGCGCTGCTCGCCGAGGCGTCCCGGGCCGGCTCGTGGTGCGCCGTGGTCGGGGTGCCGACGTTCGGCGCGGGAGCGGCCGCCGAGTACGGCATCGCCCTGGACCGGCTCGCTCTGGTGCCCAACCCGGGTCCGGAGTGGGCCACTGTCGTCGCCGCGCTGATCGACGGGGTGGACGTCGTGGTCACCGCCGTGCCGGCCACGGTCTCCGCCTCGGTCGCCAACCGGCTGGCCGCCCGGGCCCGCCAGCGGGGCAGCGTGCTCGTCCCGTACGGCCGGTGGGACGGCGCGGACGTGACGTTGCAGGTGGTCCGGGGGGTGTGGGAAGGGCTCGGGCCGGGCCGCGGGCGACTGCGCCGCCGGGAGGTCACCGTCTCGGCGCGCGGGCGCGGGGCGGCCGCCCGCCCCAAGGAGGTCAAGGTCTGGCTGCCCGGTGACGGGCTCACCCGGGTCATCCCGCGACCGGCGGCCACCTCCGTCGCCTCCGTCACCGGCCGGTCGGCCGCCGGCCGGCTCCGCCCGGTGCCGTCGGCCGGGCCGTCCGACCCCGTCGGGCGGCGCGGCGCGCTCACCCTGGTCGGTCCGGCGTGAGCGACGCCGTTGCAGTACAGCCCGGCCGGCCGGGCGGACCACCGGCCGGCGCCGGCGGATCCGGAGACGCCGCCCGCGCTGACCGATCCGGAGGGTTGCCGGCCGGCATCGACCAGCCCGGTGGGTCGTCCGCTCGTGTTGACCGGCCAGGCAGCTCGTCGGCTCGCGCTGACCGGCCCGGCGGGTCGTCGGTCCGGCCTGGGGGTGCCGGGCCGGTGCGGACCCTGCTGCTCTGGTGCCCGGACTGGCCGGTGCTCGCCGCCGAGATCGTCGAGGGGGTGCCGGCCACCGATCCGGTGGCGGTGCTGCACGCCAACCGGGTGGTCGCCTGTTCCGAGCGGGCCCGCGCCGAGGGGGTGCGCCGCGGGCTGCGCCGGCGGGAGGCGCAGGGACGGTGCCCGCAGCTCACCGTCGTCGACCACGACCCGGGGCGGGACGCCCGGGCGTTCGAGCCGGTGGTCGCCGCCGTCGAGGAACTGGTCGCCGGGGTGGAGGTGGTCCGCCCCGGCTCCTGCGCGGTGGCGGCCCGCGGCCCGGCCCGCTACCTCGGCGGGGAGGAGGTGGCGGCCGAGCGGATCGTCGAGCACGTCGCGCAGACCTGCGCGGTGGAGAGCCAGGTCGGCATCGCCGACGGGGTGTTCGCCGCCGGGCTGGCCGCGCGCAGCGGTCGGGTGGTCCCGCCCGGCGGCACGCCGGAGTTCCTCGCCGCGCTACCGGTCGAGGCGCTCGGCCGCCCGGCGCTGGCCGACCTGCTGCGCCGGCTCGGCGTACGCACCCTGGCCGACTTCGCCGCGCTGCCGGCCGGGGACGTGCTGGCCCGGTTCGGCTTCGACGGCGCGCTGGCCCACCGGCTCGCCGCGGGGCGGGACCACCGCCCGCTCGCCGTCCGCCAGCCCCCGGTCGACCTGGCGGTCACCGCCGGGTACGACGAGCCGCTCGACCGGGTCGACGCCGCGGCCTTCGCCGCCCGCGCGCTGGCCGAGCAACTGCACGACCGGCTCGCCGGGCACGGGTTGGCCTGCACCCGGCTCGGCATCGAGGCGGTCACCGCGCACGGGCAGGAGCTGCACCGGGTCTGGCGGCACGACGGCCTGCTCACCGCCGCGGCCATCGCCGACCGGGTGCGCTGGCAGCTCGACGGGTGGCTCTCCGGCAGCAACGGCCGGGCCGGCGGCCGAGCGGCCCGGCCGACGGCCGGCATCATCCGGCTGCGGCTGGTCCCGGACGGCGTGATCGCCCAGGCCGGCCTGCAACCCGGCCTTTGGGGGGAGGCCGGCGAGGAGCGCGAGCGGGCGCACCGGGCGTTGAGCCGGGTGCAGGGCATCCTGGGCCCCGAGGCGGTGGTCACCGCGGTGCTCGGCGGCGGACGGTCCCCGGCCGACCAGGTGCGCCTGGTGCCCTGGGGGGACGAGCGGATCCCCGCCCGGCCCGGGCAGCCGATGTCGCTGGCCGGGCCGGTGTCACCGGGCGGGCCGGTGTCGTCGGGCCAGCTCGCTTCGTCGGGCCGGTCGGCGGCGCCGGACCAACCGGTGTCGTCGGGTGTGCCCGTGCCGGGCGGGCCGGTGTCGTCGGGCGCGCTCGTGCCGGGCGGGCCGGTGTCGTCGGGTGTGCCCGACCGGCCGGCGTCGTCGGACCGGCCGGCATTGCCCGGTCAGTCGGGGTCGCTGGGTCAGTCGGGGTCGTCGGGTCCGGGGGCGCAAGCGGGCCGGGGGCGGCCGGGCCGGGCGGCGCGGTCGCCCCGGTCGGCGGGGCGGTCGGCGGGGCGGGTTGAACCGCCGTGGCCGGGCCAGCTGCCGCCACCCGCGCCGGCCGTGGTGCTGCCCCAACCACTCGCCGCCACCGTGCACGACGACGCCGGCGAGCCGGTGGTGGTCAGCGCGCGGCTTCAGCTGAGCGCCGCCCCGGCCCGGCTGACCGTCGGCACGGGCCGGCCGGCCGAGATCGTCGGCTGGGCCGGCCCGTGGCCGGTCGACGAGCGCTGGTGGGCGCCGGCCGAGGCCCGGCGCCGGGCCCGGTTCCAGGTCTGCCTCGCCGACGGCGCCGCCCTGCTGCTGGCCGTCGAGGCGGGGCAGTGGCTGGTGGAGGCGATCTATGACTGAGCGCTCCAGCACGCCGGCCCGGCCTGGCAGGGTTGGCCAGGCTGGTCCGAGCGGTCTTCGTCATGCCGGCGTGGGCCGGTGCGGCCGCGTTGGCCAGGCTGGCCCGGACACCCTTCGTCACGTCGGCGGGGTCCGGGGTGGTCCCGGTCGGGAAACCCTCCGTCACGCCCGCCTGTCCGACCGGGTCGGGCAGGTCGATCTACGGACCCGCTGTCACTGCGGTGGCCAGCTCGCCCTGCCACACCTACTGCCCCGCACGGTGATACCTGTGAGTCATATTGATGACTCACAGGTATCACGCTCGTCGGCGAAGGGCCGCCGGCTGGCCTGCTGCGCGGGGCGGCACCGGTTGGCGGCGCGGTCGGGTGGGCGTGGCCGGTGGGCCGACTCGCGGACGGAGCGCCCGGTGGCAAGCGGCCGGGCCGGTGGGAGCGGCTGGGCCGGGAGCGGCTGGGGGA
>NZ_QGSW01000261.1:0-42087 GCF_003176715.1 Micromonospora sp. S4605 | reverse complement strand
AAGGCGATCAACGACGCCCTCGCCGACGAACTCATCGTCGGCGCCAACCCCGCCGCCCTGGTCAAGGTCCCCGCCGACCGGCCCCTACCGATCGTGTGGGAGGACGAACGCGTGCAACGGTGGAAGTCCACCGGCGAGATCCCCGGACCGGTGATGGTTTGGACCGACGCCCAGGTCGTGCAGTTCCTCCACTACGCCGCCGAACACGCCCCCGACCTGCACCCGATGTGGCACTACATGGCCTACCGCGGGCCCCGCCGAGGCGAGGCCTGCGGCCTGCGCGACAGCGAGGTCCGCCTGCACCGCCGCGAAACCACCATCAACAACCAAATCGCCACCCACGGCTACACCGCCGTCCAGAAGCCACCCAAAAGCAGGGCCGGAAACCGGGACGTCGCCCTCGACACCGATACGACGAAGGTCCTCGCCGTCTACAAGGCCCGCCGCGCCGCCTGGCAACTCGCTGCTGGCGACGCATGGCCCGACAGCGGCTTGTTCTTCGTTCGCCCCGACGGCCAGCCGTGGCATCCCAACGCGGTCACGCAGCGCTTCCGCAAGCTGATCCGCAAGGCCGGGCTGCCCCCGATTCGGCTACACGACCTGCGCCACAGCGCCGCCACAATCGCCCTGGACGCCGGCGTCGACATCAAGGTCATATCCGAGCAACTCGGTCACACCACGACCACTCTCACCCGCGACATCTACCAAAGCGTGACCAAGGAACTACACCGCAACGCCGCCGACGCGGTCGCCGAAAAGATCAACCAGAAGCGACAGGGTCGCCGCCTCGCGGGATGAGAGCAAGCGGTCACGGACCTGGAGGTGTTGGTGGCTTAGCCGTTGAACCGTTCCCATTCGAGGCGAGCGGGGCCGCAGGGCTGAGCGTTGCCGGCTGCCGACGCTCAGCCAGATGCCACTCTCGCCGTAGTCGGCGGCCATGGCGACCAGCCCGGGAGCCACCCAATGGCGCGTGGGATCGCCAGGTACCCGCATCGGTTGCAGCGGGACGGGAACCAGATCCACGACGAACCGGTCCAGCGCCTCCATGGTGACTGTGGCGACGCCGGTGAACGGTGAGGTGTTTACCGCTTCGTTGAGGGCGAACTGGAGCAGGAAGCCGCTGAGGCGTTCCCGCTCGCGTAGCCGCTCCGGGCCGCCGTCGTACCACACGACCGGATCGTCGTCGGTGGGATCGATCAACGCCACCCAGACGCCCTGGTTCCCGGCCGCGAAGACCACCAGCCGCTCGTCGTCCAGGTACTCGGATCTTTCACCTGTTGGCGAGCGTCCTCGACATCGCTCTGGGACGACCTCCGCGGCGACGACGGGTGGACCATTCGGACCGGCACGGACACCGATACGGCAAGGGCGGTTCTGTTAGGAGCCGTGGTGAAGATGAGCAGCCCGGCGGCGGCCGGCCGTTCCGGGATGGCTCGCCAGGCATGGAGGCGCTCGCTCTGGCTGGCGGCGGCATGGCCGCAGGACATCGCCATCTCGCGGATGAGGACCAGGGCCGCCCGGAGGATGTGGTCTTGTCGGCGGCAACCGATAGCCTCTCGCCAACTGATGTGAAAGGGATGGCGATGGACCTTCGTGACGTTGGGTTTGGACGGCTGAAGGGCGTCGCCGACGCCGCTGGACGGATGGTTGCCGACAGCACGAGCGTCGCGAGGCAGCGTGTCGCTGATGCTGCTGGTGATGCCCAGGAGAGAGTGAAGCAGTCCGCCGAGCAGGTGATGGCGAAGGTCGGAGAAGTCAAGGACGGCCTGTCGGCCTGGTCGTCCTGCAACCCCGCCAATGTCGGCGACTTGTCCGCGCTCAGTGCCGACGGGAAGTTGCTGTATTGCCGGGTGTTGGTGAGCTTGGCGCTGGTCGACGGCCTTCTCGACCCTCGCGAGATCGCGAATCTGTACCTGTTCGCATCGACGATTGGTCTCGACGACGAAGCGCGATCGCAGTTGCGCAGTGAAATCACTGGGGCGCAACGCGATACGGCGAGCCACGCAGGAGTTCCCGACGCCACGGTGGAGCTGGCCAGGGAACTGCGCGACCTCCTCGAGGAAGATCAACGCGAGCCGGTGTTCACGGTCCTGGTGCGCGATCTGGTGCGTATCTCACGTGCTGACAGGCATGCCGCCGACGCCGAGCGTGAACGAATCGTGCTGGTCGCAGGACTCGTGTTCCCCGAATCAGCAGACCAGGTCGTGGAGGCAACCGAACGGTCCGTAATTACCGAAGAGGACTTCGCATCCGGCAGGATCACGACCAGCGACCTGGAGACCACCACCAAGGACATCGCCGCCAAGGCGGCTGCGTTCGGTGCCCCGATCGCCGCGATCAGTCTTGCCGGCAGCGTCTCCGGCCTCAGCGGAGCGGGAATCACCTCGGGTCTGGCGGCCCTGGGGTTCGGCGGCCTGCTGGGCCTGAGCGCGATGGCCACCGGGATCGGTACCGTGGTGATCCTCGGCGTCGTGGTCCATCAGGGCGCGCGTTACGTGCTGGCCACCAACGAGCGTGAACGAGAGAAGCGGCGCGAGCATCTGATCCAGCAAGTCATCAAGAATCACCAGCAGGCAATGGCCGAGCTCACCGACGACATCGCCGGGCTCGCTCACCGGATGGATGCCTACCTCACCCAGACCACGCGCAACGAAGAGCGACTCGCCACGCTCAGAGCTGAGTTGGCTGCCTTTCAGTCGGCCCTGGTGAATCTGCAGACCAGCCAGGAGACCTTCGAACAGCGGGAGCCACTCCGTGTCGGGTGATCACCTTTCGGCTGCTGCCGCGGTCGTGGCTTACCAGGCCGTCACGCTGACCGAACTGCGGAGCTTGTTCGACCAGGTGGACTTCGACCTCAAGGAGGTCCTCGAACGCGAACGCCGCGTCAGCGACACCCTGGACTCGGTCGAATCCGAGTTCGATGCGGTGCGCGCCCGTCTCCACGCGATGGGCGTCCTCGTACCAGCCCAAACGTCCCAGCCGATCGCAGCGGCCACGGTGAGTGTCGAGACACCGCGCCAGCCCCGTTACGGCGTGCCCATCGTCCCGACTGAGGGCGACTTCGATCAGCTCGTCAGGCTTGCCGAAGCCCGGTTGGATCTGCTCGGTATCGATCTGACCCGGGACCCGCTCCAGCAGGTTCTTCCCCCCGGCCAGACAGCTCGCAGCCTGCGCAGCTACACCGAGGAACATGGCGACATCAGCTGGGACAAGACCGACTGGATGGTCGTCCTGGTTGCCGGAGCCCTCGCGACCCTCCTTGACGTCATCCTCGTCCGCATCCCCCAGGACTCCACCTTCCTCGGCGAGACGCAGACCGGATCACCCCTCACGAAGTGGCTCCAGAACAAGGATCGGGCTAAAGACGTCCACGCCCGATTCTTCAAGGGCTTCGAAAAGCTGGCCAAAGTGCCCTATGACCATTCCACTACGAAGGCCACCGGCGGCCTGGTCAGCGGCATGCGGCCGGCTACCCATCGGCTTCAGAGCCTCGGCCACGATCCGGCCCTGGGTTTCCTCTACGGCGTGGCAGATCTCATGCACGGCACCGGCACCTACATCGACAAGGCAGGGAAACTGCTCCAGGTCCCCACCAACCACGATCCGGTCGACCTGATCACCGCCCTCATCACCCAGGTGCGCCATCTGCTCTCGGATGTCTACACACCTGCCGGCCTGCAGCCGCCGTTCTTCAGCCTGCTTCAACTCGGCCAGGTCAATTCGCCGTTCGCATTGGGCCCCTCCGGCGTCAAGGTGCCCTGGACCGACGTCGCCCGCTACATGTATACGAGAGGCTACGACCTGCGCCACTTCTTCACGATGGGCATCACTCCTGGCGTCGTATCCGCGATCATCCGCGGGTACTGGCTTCTCAAGAGCTACGCCACCGGGGGTACCGCAGCGCAACGGAAGTTGGAGCACGCCAAACTCACCTCCATGCTGCTGCTCGGGCACACCATCGCCACCTCAGGCACGCTTCTCAAGACCGGTCTGCTTTTCGGCATGAACCCGGCCGCCCTCAACTACAACCAGATCCTCGCCATGGCGCCCGCCACCATCGCCTGGTTCAAAGAAGCCATCGCCCGCGACCACCGAATCAATCAAGCCCTGCAGAAGGAATGGGAATCGCTCCTCACCGAATCCGAGGGGCAATCGTGATCAGCGAGCCGAGTCACGAGTCTGGCACGCTGTCAATCTGAGGGGAACGTGCGTCCTTCCGAAGGGCGCTCAATCCTCCTGGGGCGTCTTGGATCCGCGTAGCGCGGCGTACCGGTCGAGCAAGACCGGCACACGTGGTGCACCACCATGGAAGGCGAACGGCGTCCGCGGACATGCCATGGCGCGTTTCCTGGCTGCGACGAATCCGACCGGCGGAGCTTTAGCTTGGCGATGCGTCCGAGCGCCAACTAACCGACTTCCAGGCGCGCTGGCCCTCGGCGGCCCACCCATCCATGGCGAACCAGTTCAGGGATTCCCACCGGAGGTTTGGGATGTTGCTCGGAGCGAGCATTGCTCCTGAGCAGGTAAGGTGCCAGAGTTCGTCCGAGGTTGAGGGAGCCAGTGCATGCGTGAGGATTCGCCGCGCTGGGAGCAGATCAACGCCAGCTCTTACGTCCACGAGCAGGACGGCCTGCGTGAGCTGGCCAGCTACCTGCCGGACGCCGACCCGTACCACGTCTGGGCGAACGTGGAGTTCGTGGGTGCGGACGGCTCGATCAACGAGGTCGACGCCCTGGTGCTCACCCCGAGCGGGCTCTACGTGCTGGAGCTGAAGCACTGGCAGGGGGAGATTCGCGGCGACGGTACGCAGTGGGTGCGGCGGGCGCCGAACTCCCGGCTTATCCCCGAGGACAACCCGTACATCCTGGCCAACCGGAAGGCGAAGCGGCTGGCCAGCCTGATCCGCTACTACGCGCGTCAGCAGGGCCGCGAGTCTCAGGCGCCGTACGTGGGCGCGGCGGTGTTCCTGCACGCCCGGGCGATGACGGCGCAGGGCCTGGACGGCATCGGCAGGCAGCACGTCTACGGCCTGCAAGGGCACGACTCGGGTCTGCCCGGCCTCAAGGATCTGCTGCTGGCCCAGCCGCGTAACCCGGCGCACCGGGTCGACGAGGCGCGGGGGCGGCAGATCGTGGAGCTGGTACGAAGCGCCAAGATCCGGCCGTCGGTGGCGGACCGGAAGGTCGGTCAGCTGCTGCTCCACCCGAAGCCGTTCGCCGAAGGGCTCGGTTGGCAGGACTTCCTCGCCGGGCACGCTATGGACACCACGCTGGTGCGGCGGGTGCGGTTCTACCTGACTAGCCGGGCGGCCGAGCACGAGGTGCCGGCGATTCGCAAGGCAGCGGAGCGGGAGTTCCGCCTGCTGCAGGGCATCCACCACCCGGGGGTGGCCCGGGCGCACGACCTGGTCGAGCACCCGTGGGGCGCGGCGGTGGTCTTCGACCACCAGAAGGATTGGGTACGCCTCGACCAGTGGCTGCTGCGGCGCGGCGACTCGTTGACGCTGGCCCAGCGGTTGCAGCTGGTGCAGGATCTGGCCGAGATCATCGACTACGCGCACTCCCGTCGGCTGGCCCATCGCGCGCTGTCACCCCGTGCGATCTACGTTGGCGACCCGGAGGGGCCGCGGCCGACTCTGGTGGTGACCGACTGGCAGACGGGTGGCCGGTTGACGGGTGCCACGCAGCTGACCCGGCTCGGTTCGTCGACTGATCCGGCCAGCCTGGAGCTGTTCTTCGACGACGAGGTGCGCTGCTATCAGGCGCCGGAGGCGGAGAACGCGACCACCCTGCCCGGCCACCAGCTCGACGTGTTCTCGGTCGGTGCGCTGGCGTACCGGATATTCGCCGGCACGGCGCCGGCGGCCACGCCGGAGGAGCTGGTGAGCGCGGTCCGCGACAGCGGCCTGCACCTGGATGCCGCGGCCGATGGTATGCCGCACACGCTTGTCACCCTGGTCTACGACGCGACGCGGGGAGATCCCGCCCAGCGGCTCGGCCGCATTTCAGCCATCCGTGACGGCCTGGAGAAGGTGTGGGAGGAGCTGACCGCCCCGGAACCGGAGCCGGTGACCGACCCGCTCTCGGCCCACCGGGGGGACGTCCTGGACGGCGGCCTGGAGGTCAAGGACCGGCTCGGGTCGGGCGCTACCGCGGTGGCCCTGCTGGTGCGACGGCCGGAGGACTCCCGTGACCTGGTGCTGAAGGTCGCCCGGGACGAGCAGCACGAGGAACGGCTGACCGCGGAGGCGCGTACCCTCGCAAACTTGAAGCACCCTCAGGTGGCCGCGCTGGTGGACGGCCCGGTGCGGGTCGGCGGCCGGACCGCCCTGCTGATGGAGAGCGCCGGCCCGCGGACCCTCGCCGAGGAGTTGCGCGGCGGCCGTCTCGCGCTGGATTTGCTGGAACGGTACGGGCGGGACCTGCTCGACATCGTCAACTTCCTCGACGGTCAGGGTGTCTGGCACCGGGACCTGAAGCCGGCGAACCTGGCGGCTCGGCCGCGGCCGAAGGACAAGCAGCCGCACCTGTGCGTCTTCGACTTCTCGCTGTCGTCGACGCCCGCCGACCAGGTGGGTGCCGGCACGGTCGGCTACCTCGACCCGTTCCTCGGGCCGCCGCGCCGGCTGCGCTACGACGCCGCGGCCGAGCGGTTCGCGGCGGCTGTCGTGCTCTACGAGATGGCCACGGGCACGCTGCCCAGGTGGGGTGACAACGCCAACCCGGCCGCGATCAGCGACGAGGTGACCCTCGACCCAGCGGCGTTCGACCCGGCGGTGGCCGATCGGCTGGTGGAGTTCTTCCGGCGGGCCTTGGCCCGGGAGGCCTCGGCCCGGTTCGACACCGTCGACGAAATGACAGACGCCTGGCGGGCCATCTTCCAGCAGGTCCCGCAGTCGACCGTGACCCCGGTCGGCCCGGCAGCGGTGGGGCTGACCCGGGAGTCACCGCTGGAGACCGCCGAGCTGACCGCCCGGGCCCGCTCGGCGCTGGAGCGGCTCGGCCTGCACACCGTCGGTGACCTGCTGGACGCGGAGCCGTCGGCGCTCACCCGGGCCAAGGGCGTACCTGACGCCACCCGCCGGGAAATCCTGGCCCAGCAGCGAGCGCTGCGCGCGGTGCTGCCGGCCGGTGACGAGCCGCCCGCCAGCGACGAACGGCCGCTGGCGCAGGGCGTGGAGGCGCTCTGCGCGGCACTGCTGCCCGCCCCCAGCTCCCGTAACCACCGGGTCCTGGCCGTGCTGCTCGGGCAGGCGCCGACCGACGACGGCAGCTTCCTGCGCTGGCCCGCGCAGAGCGAGGCGGCCCGGACCACCGGCCGCAGCCAGCCGCAGATCTCCAAGCTGCTCGCCGCGCAGGCGAGGAACTGGCTGGCCGAGCCAGGGCTGGAGGCGGTGCGCAACGAGATCGTGGCGCTGCTCGACGCCCGCGGCGGGGTGATGTCCGCCGACGAGCTGGCGCAGGCGCTGATGGCCGCCCGCGGCTCGTACACCGCCGGGCCGAAGCGGCTGCCGCAGGCGATCGGGCTGGTCCGCGCCGCCGTCGAGGCCGAGCTGAGCACCGGCGGCGACGCCCGCGTGGACATCCACCGGTTCCGCACGACCGGTCTCGTCCTGGTCGGCCGGGAGCCGGACGACCCGGCGTCCGACGTCACCGCCGCCGACTTCCTCGGGTACGCGGTGGAGCTGGGCGCCCGCGCCGCCGACCTGGCCGCCGCCGACCCGCTGCCCACCCGGCAGCGTGCGATCGAGGAACTGCGCCGGCTGCCGACCCCGACCGGAATGCCGGCCGTGCCCGACCTGCGCCTGTTGCAGCTCGCGGCCATCGGCAGCAACGACCGGGTGGACGTCAACGCGCAGGGCCAGCTCTACCCGGTGGGGATGCCGGCCGAGCGGGCGCTGCGGCTGTCGATGGGCTCCCTGATCGGCCAGCGGCTCGGTGAACAGCTGCTCCGCGACCGGGTGCACAGCCGCTTCCCCCGGGCCGAGCAGATGCCGGGCCGGCCGGCCCTCAACGACCTGCTTGCCGCGGCCGAGGTGCCACTGACCTGGCATCCGCAGGACCGCGTCTACGGGCCGGCGACCGTGCCTGCCTCGGTGACCGGCACCCGGCTAACCCTCACCACCCACGCGCCGCTGCTCGGCCTATCCGCTGCCGCCGAGGTGGGGGACAAACTCACCTCGGCCATCGAGCGGCGCGCGTTCCTTGCGGTGCTGGCACCGCTGCGCCGGCTCGGCCCGGCCCGACGGGCCCTGCTGGCCCGGCTGCCACTGACCGAGGTGGACGTCACGGCCATCCTGTTGGAGCAGCTGCGCTCGCTCGGCTTCCCGTGGGAGGCGATCGTGGCGGCCGACAACGGCTCGCCGCAGGACGCGGACTTCCGCAGCCTGGTCGACCTGGTCAAGCACCAGGTGGTGCCGGCGGTCAACGCCGCGATCGCCGCAGCCGACGGGCCGGTGCTGCTCACCGAGGCGGCTCCGCTGTCCCGGTACGGGCAGCTCGGGCTGCTCCAGGAGTTGGCCGACCCGACCCGACCCCGACCGGCGGCCCGGCTGCTTCTGCTCCCGGCCCGCCGCCCCGAGCCGGCACTGCTGGATGGCGTGCAAGTGCCGCTCACGTCACCGGCCAGCCAGTCACTCTGGCTCGCCACCGACTGGATCGAGGCGGCCGGCGCCGGAGCCATCGCCGCATAGTGGATCGGGCCGGTGATGGCTGCCGAAGGCGGCAGCGCGTTTCGATTCCGGGACGGGCTGCGACGCTAACCCTGCACGACGCCGCAGATCGCGCAAGAGGCAAGGAGTAGGACGAGTACGACGACAACGAGGACGGCCGTGCGGGCGTTGCTACTTTTCTGCTCCACCTCGAGCTGCCGGATCACTCCCTCTGTCGCGATCGCCCGTTGCCTTTGGGACTCGCTCATCGGCGGCAATCTCAGGGTGATTCCGACCTTCGGCGACCAGTCCCCAACAGAGCTGCCGGTAACCGGGAACCCATTCGCTTGGAGTTCCCGCGTGACGACCGCAGCAACCTCGTCCCTGCGGGCGGAACCATAGTGTTCTGGGCCAAGGTGCAGCGTGCACTCGGTCAGTCCCTGCTCCTGGTATCTTGCCGCCTGAACCATTAAACCGAGTACCGCAACGTCTAGGCTTTTCTTCCCTGTCCGCACCGAATACGGTTCGCCGCCTCCTGCTGGCATGCCTGGACCAACTCCTCACGACCGTGTTGTCTGAGATGCCGAGCTCCACCTATCCCATTAGCTGGCAGGGTAAATCGCACGACAACCTCCGAACTGCCATCGAGACCGAGAGGTTCGTCCCTCCCCGCGCAGATGATCGGACCTTGACCGTCGGCGATGCAGGGCTCGCGACCCCTCGTCGGTGCTCCGTCTGTGATGGATGGAGCGTCCCCTGCTCGGAGATCCTCGACGTCAGTAGGAACTGGGATTGAGGTGCTGCCGAGTCGCCATGCCGACATCCAGGCATCCACACGGGTCTCGCGCCGAGATAGTTACGACGTGGCGACGCTGGCCGATGAGGGTGATGACCCGTACCTCTGGTTGGAGGAGCTTGACGGTGCGGACGCTGCCGGGTGGGTGCGGGACCGCAACGCGGAGACCGTCGCCGCGCTGACCGGTAGTGAGGCGTTCGCCGGCTTGCGGGCCGAGATTCGGCAGGTCCTCGACGCCGAAGACCGCATTCCCTGGCCGGGATGGCGCGGGGATGGGTTCTACTACAACTTCTGGCAGGACGCGACGCACCCGCGCGGCGTGTGGCGGCGGACGACCCTCGACCAGTACCGCCGGCGCGAGCCGGAGTGGGACGTGCTGCTCGACGTCGATGCGCTGGCCGCCGAAGAGGGCGAGAACTGGGTCTGGAACGACGTCACGGTGCTGCGGCCCGGGTACGAGCGGTGCCTGATCTGCCTGTCCCGGGGCGGCGGCGATGCGGCCGTGGTGCGCGAGTTCGACCTGGTGCGCCGTGCCTTCGTCGAGGACGGTTTCACCCTGCCGGAGGCGAAGAGCAGCGTTTGCTGGATCGACGCCGACCACATCTACGTCGCCACCGACTTCGGGCCCGGCTCGCTGACCTCCTCCGGCTACCCGCGTGTCGTGAAGCGGTGGCGGCGCGGCACGCCACTGTCCGAGGCCGATGTCGTCCACGAGGGGCGGGCCGACGACGTCGGCGTGTGGGCCTCGCACGATCCGACCCCCGGGTACGAGCGTGACTTCGTCGGTCGCAGCCTGGACTTCTACCGCACAGAGGACTACCTGCTGACCAGGGCGGGCGAGCGGATCCGGATCGCCGTGCCACATGACGCCCACTGGCACGCACACCGGGAGTGGCTGCTGGTCCGGCCGCGTTCGCCGTGGGCGGTCGGTGGGGTGACCTATCCCGCGGGTGCGCTGCTGGCGACCCGGTTCGATGCGTTCCTCGCTGGTGAACGGGACTTGGCGGTGCTGTTCGAGCCCGATGGCCGGACCTCGTTGAGCTACTACCTGTGGACCCGCAGCCATCTGATCCTGGCGACTCTCGTGGACGTGAAGAGCCGGCTGGAGGTGGTGACGCCCGACGGAACGGGTTGGCGGCGGGAGCCGCTGGCCGGGGTGCCGGAGTTCGTCCACAGCCGGATCGTGGACACCGACCCGGACAATAGAGATGCCTACCTGCTCGCCTCCGAAGGGTTTCTCCGACCGGCGACGCTGCGGCTCGGCCACGTCGGCGGCACGGTCGAGACGCTCAGGCAGGAGCCGGCGTTCTTCGACGCCGACGGCCTGGCGGTGCGCCAGTTCTTCGCCACCTCCGCCGACGGCACTCGGGTGCCGTACTTCGTGGTGGGGGATCCGACCGCGCCGGCCGGGCCGACGCTGCTCACCGGGTACGGCGGATACGAAGTCTCTCAGACCCCGTACTACAGCGGGATCATCGGCCGGGGATGGCTGGCCCGCGGCGGCACGTACGTGGTGGCGAACATCCGCGGCGGTGGGGAGTACGGCCCCGAATGGCACCGCGCGGCGATGCGGCAGAACCGGTCCCGGGCGTTTGAGGACTTCGCGGCGGTAGCGGCCGACATGGTGGCGCGCGGGATCACCACGCCGGCGCAGCTCGGCATCGAGGGCGGCAGCAACGGTGGGCTGCTGATGGGAGTGATGCTGACCCGCTACCCGGAGCTGTTCGGGGCGGTCGTCGCCAGCGTGCCGGTGCTGGACATGCGGCGGTACCACCGGCTGCTGGCCGGCGCCTCGTGGATCGCCGAGTACGGCGACCCGGACCGCGAGGAAGACTGGGCCTACCTGCGCCAGTACTCGCCCTACCACAATGTGCGGGCGGCGAGGGCGTACCCGCCGGTCCTGTTCATCACCTCGACCCGCGACGACCGGGTACATCCCGGGCACGCCCGCAAGATGGCGGCCCGGCTGCGCGAGCACGGCCACGAGGTCGCGTACTACGAAAACGGCGAAGGCGGGCACGGCGCGGCGGCGAACAACGAGCAGCGCGCCTTCGTCTGGGCGCTGGCGTGTGAGTTCCTATGGCGGAAGCTGGCCGGACAGGCAGCCCTGCCACGCCAGGCCTCGTCGGTTGATGTGGGCGAGCGGGCCGGCCGTAGAATCTGGCGGTGATCGAGCTGAAGGCGCTTCAGGCGCAGGTCAAGAGCCTGGTTGACGATCTTCGTGGACAGGTCGCGGAGGCGCCGGAGCTGCGCGCCGAACTGCGCCAGGAACACGCGAAGGCGCAGGCCGCCGAGCGAGTCGGCGCCAGCTTCGAGACCTGGCTGGAGGACGTGCTCGACCAAGCGGCGGTGGCCTGGGTGCTCGGCTGCGTGTTCGTCCGCTTCTGCGAGGACAACGAGCTGGTCGACGGGCTGTGGATCGGCGGCGCCGACCCCGCCGCGCCCGCCGAGCGAGCGGTGCAGCATCGGCAGGCGTACCTGATCGCCAACCCCCGGCACAACGACCGGCACTGGCTGCGGGAGGCGTTCGGCTACCTGCGCGGCCTCAAAGCCACCGGCAAGATCTTCGACGAGCACAACCCGGCGTGGCGGTTCGACATCTCCGGCCCGGCCGCCGAGGAGCTGAGTGACTTCTTCCGCCGAGGTGCCGGCCAGGAGTCGCTGCGCCGCGACGACCTGAACACCCGCTTCCTCGGCGACCTCTACCAGGACCTGTCGATGCACGCCAAGAAGACGTACGCGCTGCTGCAGACGCCGGAGTTCGTCGAGGAGTTCATCCTCGACCGCAGCTTCGAGCCGGCCGTCAAGGAGTTCGGCTTGCCCGCCACCAGCGTCATCGACCCGACCTGCGGCTCCGGCCACTTCCTGCTCGGCGCCTTCCACCGGCTGGTCCGCAAGTGGCAGGACCGGGAGCCGGCCACCGACGTCAAGGACCTCGCGGAACGGGCGCTCGGCCAGGTGACCGGTGTCGACATCAATCCCTTCGCGGTGGCGATCGCCCGCTTCCGACTGCTGATCGCCGCGATGAAGGTCTGCGGGCTGACCAAGCTGGAACGCACGCCGGCGATCCCGGTCCGAGTGGCGACCGGTGACTCGCTACTGCTGTGGGACAAGTATCGCTCGCGCGCCCAGGGCGACCTGCTCGCCGCCATCGAGGGCAAGGAGGTCTTCGCGTATGAGAGCGAGGACGCCGACCTGCTCAAGGACTACCTGGCCGAGAACCAGTACACGGTGGTGGTCGGTAACCCGCCCTACATCACCGTCTCCGACCCGGCGCGTAACCAGCTCTACCGCAGCATCTACCCAACTGTCTGCCATCGGCAGTACGCGCTGACCGTGCCGTTCGCCAAGCGTTTCTTCGACCTGGCCAAGTGGTCGGACGATCACGGCGAGGGCGCCGGCCTCGTCGGCCAAATCACCGGCAACGCCTTCATGAAGCGTGAGTTCGGCAAGAAGCTGATCGAAGACTACTTCGCCCACGAGGTCGAGTTGGCCGAGGTCATCGACACCTCCGGTGCCTACATCCCCGGCCACGGCACCCCGACCGTGATCCTGGTCGGCCGTCCCAACAAGCGCCGCCGATCGTCCACCTTGCGGACCGTCCTTGGTGTTCGCGGTGAGCCCTCAACGCCGGAGAATGCCGCCGAGGGCTTTGTATGGCAGGCGATTGTCACTCAAATCGACAACCCCAGCTCCGAGTCCGACTGGGTCAGCGTTGCCGACCTGCCGCGCACCCAACTCGCCGCACATCCCTGGAGCCTGTCCGGCGGCGGCGCCAGCGACCTCGTGGGAGTAATCGAGGGCGTCGGGCCTCGAATGGCCCAGCTCATTGAGCTGCCGGTCGGGCGAGCGATCCGCGCTGGGGCGGACGAAGCGTACATGCGTCCCCTGCATCGCGCGCTCAGGTCGTTTGCCGATCAACGCGCGCTTCGTCCTTTGGTCATTGGCGAGGTAGTGCGGGACTGGACATCGGCGCCCGAGGATGCAATCTGGTACCCCTACGACAGCTCGCTGGATGAGCGGGGGCTGAGTGATGAGCTGTGGCCGTGGCGGCAGTTGTTGGCCCAGCGGAGAACGTTCCAGGGCAGCATGGCCGATGCCGGTCTACGGTGGTGGGAGTATCACCAGCACACAGCCTCTGCCTATCGGACGCCGCTGTCGATTGCGTTTGCGTTTGTGGCGACGCACAACCACTTTGTGTTGGATCGGGGTGGGAAGGTCTTCAAGCAGTCGGCGCCGGTGATCAAGTTGTCGGAGGGGGCGACGGAGGACGATCACCTGCGGCTGCTCGGGGTGCTGAACAGTTCGACCGCCTGCTTCTGGCTGAAGCAGGTCAGCCAAAGCAAGGCAGGTAGCGGGATCGGCCGCGGCATCCAGCCCGAGGCGTGGATGGATCGGTGGGAGTTCACAGGGACAAAGCTCGAAGAGTTTCCGTTGCCTTCGACGTACCCGTTGGAGCGGGCCCGGGAACTGGATGGGCTGGCGCAGCGGCTGGCGATTTTGACGCCGGCGGCGGTTGCCGCATCCGAGGTGCCGACTCGGCAGCGGCTCGCGGAGGCCGAGCGGGAGTATCACTCTGTGCGGGCGCGGATGATTGCGCTGCAGGAGGAGTTGGACTGGGAGGTCTACCGGCTCTACGGGCTGGTCGACGAGGACCTGACCTGCGCCAGCCCGCCGGAGCTGAAGCTGGGGGAGCGGGCGTTCGAGATCGTGCTGCACACCAGCGGGGCGCAGACCGAGTGGTTCAACCGGCACGGGTCGAAGCCGATCGACCGGCCTCAGCCGCACTGGCCGGCGGAGTACCGGTCGCTGGTGGAGCGGCGGATCGCCGTGATCGGGTCCAACCGGCACATCGGGCTGATTGAGCGGCCGGAGTGTAAGCGGCGCTGGTCCACCGAGGGGTGGGAAAAGATGCAGTCGGCCGCGCTGCGGGACTGGCTGCTCGACCGGCTGGAGGCGCCCGAACTGTGGGGCGGGCAGCCGACGCCTCTGTCGGTGGCGCAGCTCGCCGACCGGCTCGGCAGCGACCAGGACTTCCGGGCGGTGCTGGAGCTGTGGGTCGGGCACGACAACTACAACCTGACCAAGACCCTCAGCCAGTTGATCGCCGATGAGCATGTGCCGTACCTGCCGGCGCAGCGGTACAAGCCGTCCGGGCTGCGTAAGCGGGCGCAGTGGGAGCGGACGTGGGCGTTGCAGCGCCGGGAGGACGCGGGGGAGAAGGTCGAGATCGAGGTGCCGCCGAAGTACACGTCGGCGGACTTCGCCCGGCCGTCGTACTGGCGGGCGCGGGGAAAGCTCGACGTGCCGAAGGAGCGGTTCATCTCGTACTCGGCGGCGGGGCGGGACAGCGACGGCAGTGAGCTGCTCGGCTGGGCCGGGTGGGGCCACCTGGCGCAGGCGCAGGCGCTGGCCACCGTCTACCTTGACCGGAAGACGCAGGAGGCGTGGCCAGCGCACCGGCTGCTGCCGCTGCTGGCCGGGCTGGTCGAGATCGAGCCCTGGCTGCGCCAGTGGCACTCGGGCGAGCATCCTGCATTCCCCGGGTCGCCGGCTGAGTTCTTCACCGACTTCATCAACGCCGAGCTGTCCCAGCTCAGCTCTGACCGCTCGGCGCTAACTCTGCTGCGAGGAGTGCCCGAGCTTTAGAACTCCTAACTCTTTGAGCGTTGGAGTCGTCGCCAGCAGATGATGGCGCAGGCGAGGGTGAGGAAGGCTTCGTGGATGTCGTCGCGGATCTCCCAGCGGATGCGTAGCCGGCGGAACCAGTGCAGCAGGGCGATGGTCTGTTCGACGACCCACCGTCGGGTGCCGAGGCCGGAGCCGTGTCCGGTGCCGCGTCGGGCGATGACCGGGGTGATGCCCCTATCGCGGAGCTGGCGGCGGTAGATGTCGTAGTCGTAACCCCGGTCGGCGTAGATCCGGCCGGGTCGCTGCCGCGGGCGACCGCGGATGCCCTTGATCCGGGGGACCTTGTCGACCAGTGGCAGCAGTTGGGTGACGTCGTGACGGTTGCCGCCGGTCAGGGTCGCGGCGAGGGGGATGCCTCCCGCATCGGTGATGACGTGGTGTTTCGCGCCCGGACGGCGGCGGTCGACCGGGCTCGGACCGGTTTTGGGCCGCCCTTGAGCGCCCGGATGTGGGAGCCGTCGATCACCGCCCGGGACATGTCCAGTTGATCGGCGGCCCGCAGCTTGCCCAGCAGGACCTCGTGCAGTCGTTGCCACACGCCAACGTCGTTCCAGTCCCGTAGCCGGCGCCAGCAGGTCATGCCTGACCCGAACCCAAGCTCCTGAGGCAGGAACTCCCACGGAATCCCGGTGTAGAGCACGAACAAGATCCCGCACAACACCTTCCGGTCATCAAGCGGCTTCCGACCGGGATAGCGCCGCCGGCGAGGCGGTCGGGTCGGTAGCAACGGCTCGATCTCGGCCCACAGGTCGTCCGAAACGATCCACGGCGGCCGCTCACCTCGCCTCACGGCCGATCACTGTAGTTGATCGTCCACGAAGGACAGCTCTATGCGTCCGCCTAGATCATTCTGTTAGGAGTTCTTAGCGATGTCCCCAGGTTGGCCAGATCCCCGATGGGTGGCGGCCCAGGCACGCGGTCTCGGCTTCCTGGTATTCGGTGGTGCTCACCGTGGCATGATGCAAGAAGTTCTCATATTGCCTTCCACTTAGGACCTTGGTTTATCATCGCCCATCCGAACGGTCCATGTCGCTGATCATGTTTCCGGGGATACTGAGTCCCGTGGAAGAGGCGGACCTGGGCGCGCTCGTTGTGGACGTTCTGTCGGGAGCCATGGGTAACTATGCAGGAAGCGAGTTGCTGGAGCTCAGGCGCCTACTTAAAGAGCGGTTCGAGGGCACTCAGGATTACCAGGCCTTCGCTGATCACCCCAACCTTGAGGGCGCGCGTCAGCTGCTGACGTTGGCGATCAACCAGGAAGCGGAACAGGACTCGGCCTTCGAAGCCAAGGTTTCGGACCTGGTCCATCACATCACCATGGGGCCAGTTGTTAAGCACACGCAGCACACGGAGCGTGGGAGCTTGGCGATCGGTGGCGATGTGGGCCCTGGCAGTGTTGTCGCTGGACCGAAGGCTAAGGTTAAGATTCAGGTGGGGAACAACAGCTACTCGTTCTCCTTCGGCGGCCTCCTCCAAGCTGTTTTGGCGGTAATCCTGATTGCCTACTTTGCGGGCTACTTCACGCCGGCCTTGGTTGGGAAGGGAACCGGGAATACCTCGACCCTCACGGCGGACTCATTGTGTAGCGAGTTTATGGCCGAGGCGCCGGAGGCTCGTGATGAGGCGGTCCGGCGAATTGGCAGCGAGTTGGGGCGGATTCATCGATCATTCGACCTTCTGAATGTCGAGTCCACTTGCGGGAACGTCCCGTCACGCAAGCTTGGCGATGCGATCACGGCGGTAATGCCTGCTGGTGGCTAAGGTGATCCCAGTGGTCCCGGCAAGTCGCTCGGTTCGGCTCGGATCCCCTCCGACTGCTGACTTTGCACGCCGGGACTGGTGAGGACGCGCACCGCCTCGCGTGGTGGTTGCAGAAGCAGGACGGCAACCTCGCTCCGGTTGGTGGTTGACCCGAAAGTAGCCCACGCCGGGGAGTCCGGCGCGGTGCCAGCGACATGCACGACGAGCGCGTCCAGAGGCGGCAGCTGCTGCTCCTTGCAGCGGTGATGGAAGGCCGCCATGAACTGGGTGACCCGACGTGACTCGCCGCTGTCGTGCAAGTTCTGCGGGTTCGACAGCCCGGCCGCCGCGAAAACCCGTGAGTAGGAAACCGTCTGTCCACGATCCTCCGCGCCCTTGCTGATCAGGAAGTCGATCGCCGTGTCGACGTGTTCGGTGGTGAACTCGTGCGAGGGGCTCATGGGCGGAACGTATCGCCCTCCGTCTCCTTGCGGCAGGGGCAAGCGGGCGAAGCCTGACGCCGAGGCGAGGGATTGCGGCGCTCGACCATCACTACGGTCGCGGACCTTCAGCCTTCACGGCGTCGATGAAGGTGGCCCAGGCCATTGGCGAGAAGCTCAGCACCGGGCCGGTCGGGTCCTTGCTGTCGCGGAGCCCGACGATGCCGGGCAGGTTGTCGGCGACCTCGACGCACTCGCCGCCGTTGTTGCTGCGGCTCGACTTGCGCCAGACGGCACCGGTGAGGTCAGGCACGGGAGTACTCCTCTGCGACTTGCTGAATCAGGCTCTTGGACCGAGACGGGTTTAAGGCGCGACCCGCCATGTCGGCCCAGGTGGCGTTGTAGGCGCCGGTCTCATGCGGCTTGTCGAGGTAAATCGCTCCCGTCGCGGCTTCCAGGTACGCCACCGGCGGCTCCACCTCCTTGCCGTTGCTGTCCCGCGGGAACTCCAGGATCGAGAAGGCTCCGGACATCGCCCCGGCGTGCAGCCCGGCAGAAAAAGTCAGCACCTGCACGGTTACGTTCGGTAGTTCCGCGGCCTTCAAGATCTGCTGAAGTTGTTCAGCCATGATCGTGGTGCTACCGACTGGGCGGCGCAACACGGCCTCGTTGATTATCACGCTTAGTTGCGGGGCGGAGAAGCGGGTGAGAAGTGTCTGCCGTTCGACCCGAAGCTGGATGGCCCGTTCTTGCCCCTCGCGGTCCTCTGCCTCGATCGCGCCGCTGGGCATCAGGAAGAGTTGCTCGGCGTAGGCGCGAGTCTGGAGCAGGCCGGGGACAAGCTCCACCTGGTACTGCCTGATGCTGGAGGCTGCAGCTTCCAGGCCGATGTAGAGCTGGAACCAGCGCGGCAGGCCTGAGCCGATGTAGTCGTGCCACCAGTTCTTGTTCTCCCGGGTTGCCGCTGCCATCGCTAGAACCAGCTCGGTGTCTTCGTCCGAAGCGCCGTAGAGCTTGAGCATCTCCTTGACGTCCGCCGCACGGAAGCGGACGTTCTCGGCGCCGCTCTCGATTCGGTAGAGGGTTGCTCGCGCTCGGTCCAGGTCGTCGGCCGCCTTCTCCATTGTCAGCCCGGCGGCCTTGCGAAGCGCTTCGAGCTTCCTGCCGAGTTGCCGGCGAAGCATTGTCGATCCCGTGACGGTCTGTGACACCCGTGCCTCCGGTGGTCTGCTCAAAGTTGACGTGCGCCTGCTCAATTAAACGCCGCCGATGTATCAGAAACAATAGACATGTCACGTTGTGTTTGCTTAGCCGTATCGAGTCATCGTAAGACGATGCTTGTTAGACGTTGCATTTAGTTCGATGCACTGCTTCACTGCCCATGCGGCCACTGTGGAGTTCGTTCTGCTCAGGGGTCATATCGGGCCTTGCTGCCGTACTGCTGATCGGAGGCTGCGGTGGCAGGTGCCGGGGTGGGTCCGCCGGTGCGGGGCGTGCCGGTGGGCCTGCCTCATCCACGGGTCGATCTCGACGGTGAGAGGCAGGTGCTGTCATGCGCGTCTTCTTTCGGCGTGCCCGGCGTCGTCAGCGGTCGGTGCACGGGCCGACCTGCTACCGCTCGGCGGCGTACCATCCGCTGCGGCCGTGGCAGGTGCGCGAGTGGCGGTTCCGGTCGGCGCCGCTGGGCCGGCGCGGGCTCGACGCGCAGGAGGTGGGGGAGTTCCTCGACCGGGTCGCCGGTGACCTGGCTGCCGTCTACGACGCGCTGGCGCGCAGCCGGCGGGAGACCGATCGGGTCAAGGACGCGCTGCGCCGCTGGCAGTCCGAGCAGGCCCGCGTCCGCAACGAGCGGGGGTATGGCCGGTGACCGAGCGCTGGGTCATTCACCTGCCCGCTGCCGCGGGCGACCTGCTCTCCGCGCAGCGGCTCGCTCGGGTGGTGGCGCACTGGGCGCACGTCCTGCCGCAGCTCGACCCCGGCGGCACCACCGTCTCGGCTGAGGACGACCAGAACGTACGCCACTGGGTCTTCTGCGACCGGATCATGCCCGGCGGCCGGCGCTGCCTGCTCTGGCCGGACCACGACGGCGAGTGCTCGCGGCGGCCACGGCGGCGCTGAACGGGCGCGCTCCGGCGCAAGCGGCGTGGGTGGGCTGGGACCTGACGCTTCCTGACCTTAGGATCGTCGGGTCGCCGGTGACGCCGGCGTCACCGGGAGCGGCGGTACGAGGAGCGGTGATGACCCTGCTGCGGGACGTGATCGAGATCCCGACGTCGGTCGGTGACGGTGACTTCGTCGTCCGTGCGGCCGAGGGCGCCGACCTGCGCCGGTACGTGGTCACCGACCAGCTTCGGGAGAACTTCGCCGAGGCGCTGCGACGGATCGGCCACGCGGTCACCACCGGCCGCTCGCAGGCGATGTTCCTGCACGGCTCGTTCGGCTCCGGCAAGTCGCACTTCATGGCGGTGCTGCGGGAGATCCTCCAGCACAATCCCGAGGCGCGGCAGGTGCGCGGCCTGGCCGAGCCGGTGCTGGCGGCCGACTCGTGGCTGCGGGACCGGAGGCTGCTCACCCTCACCTTCCATATGCTCGATGCGCGTTCGGTCGAGCAGGCCGTCCTGGAGGGGTACCTCAACCAGATCACCGCGCTGCACCCCGAGGCGCCCGTTCCCGCCGTACACCGGTCGGACGCGCTGCTCCGCGACGCCGCCGGGCTGCGCGAGCGGATGGGGGACGAGGCGTTTTTCGCCGCGCTGCATGACGACGGCGCGCCTCTGGCGACTGGCGCCGGACTCGCCGCGCACGTCACCCGAGCGACCGGCTGGACGGCCGAGCGCTATGCCGCCGCGGCGGCGGCACCGCCCGGCACGGAAGAGCGGGACCGGCTGGTCAGCGCGCTGACCAGCACGTTCTTCACCGGCGCGGTCCGCAGCGGCGAGTACCTCGATCTGGACACCGGCCTAGCGGTGATCACCCGGCACGCGAAGTCCCTCGGGTACGACGCGCTGGTGCTCTTCCTCGACGAGCTGATCCTCTGGCTCTCCACCAAGATCAGTGACCACGTCTTCGTCAACACGGAGGGCGCCAAGCTGAACAAGCTCGTCGAGTCCGCCGACGCCACTCGGCCGCTGCCGCTGATCTCGTTCGTCGCCCGGCAGCGCAACCTGGAGGACTTCCTCGGCCCCCAGGTCGGCGGCACCGAGCGGGAGGCCCTGGCGCACGTCATGCGCAGCGTGCAGGGCCGGTTCGGGGAGATCGCGCTCGCCGACACCAACCTGCCCGAGATCGCCGAGAAGCGACTGCTCAAGCCGCTCAACGACGAGGCCCGCGCGGTCATCGACAATGCGTTCGCCGCCGTCAAGGGTAACCGGGAGGTGTGGGACACGCTGCTGCTCGGCGCCCAGTACGGCGACGCCGGCATCGGCTCGGACGCCTCCGCCTTCCGCAAGCTCTACCCGTTCTCGCCGGCCCTGGTCGCCACGCTGGTGGCGCTGTCGCAGGCGTTGCAGCGCGAGCGGACCGCGCTCAAGGTCATGACCGAGCTGCTCGTCGCGCGCCGGGACACCCTGAAGGTCAACGACCTGATCGGGGTAGCCGCGCTCTTCGACCCCCTCGTCCTGCACGGCGAGCTGCCCGACCGGCCCAAGCTCAAGCAGCTCTTCCAGTCGGCCCGGAGTTTGTACACGCAGAAGCTGCGGCCGATCCTGCTCAACCTCAACGGCATCACCGAGGAGCAGGCAGCCGGGCACCAGCAGTTCCAACTCGACGACAAGCTGATCAAGACGGTGCTGCTCGGCGCGTTGGTGCCCGAGGTGCCGGCGCTGCACAACCTCACCGCCGCCAAGCTGCACGCCCTCAACTTCGGCTCGATCACCTCGCCGATCCCCGGCTACGAGCGGCAGATCGTGCTCAACCGGCTCAACCGGGTCGCCGACGGCGCCGGCGAGCTGCACCTGACCAAGACCCCCGACCCGGTCGTCTCGCTCAAGCTGCACACCGTCGACTATGACAAGCTGCTCGACCTGGTGCCCGAGGACGAGGCCACCACCACCGGCGTCCGGCAGCAGCTCATCCGCGATCTGGTCACCGCCGAGATGGGCATCAGCGGGGCCGATGGCCAGCTCGGTGAGTTGCTGGTTTCGCGGCCCTGGCGTGGCCGCTCGCACACCGTCCAGGTCAAGTTCGGCAACGTCCGCGACCCTGACACCATGCCGGTCTCGGCGCTGATCGCCACCGGCGAGGCGTGGCGGATCATCATCGACTACCCGTTCGACCCGCAGGGCTACGAGCGTGCCGCTGACCGGGCCCGGATCGAGAGCCTGGAACGCGGCTCCCGCACGGTCTTCTGGCTGCCCTTCTACCTGACCGACGAGCTGATGGGGAAGGTCGGTCAGCTCGCGAAGATCAATTATCTGCTCGGGAACGGCACCGGGGACCGGCTCAACTCGCTGGCCGCCGACTGGTCGCTTGCCGACCGGCAGCAGGGCCGCGTCTACCTCCAGCAGCGCCAGACCCAGCTGCGCGGCACCCTGCTCAGCGCCCTCATGCAGGCGTACGGGTCGGCCACCTCCCGTGGGTCGGACGTGCAGGACGACGCCGTCGGGGTGTTCCACACCCTCGCCGAGGGCCTGTACATCGGCGACCCGCGCGGCGGCACCCTCGCCGAGGCGTTCCACAACCTCACCGGGGAACTCCTCGCCTGGTCCTACCCGGGCCGCCCAGCCATGCCGGATGACGAGAAGCCGGTCACCCGGGGCGAGTTGGCCAAGGTCCTGGAGTATGCCAAGCAGGCCGCCGCCGACCCGGCCCGGGGCGTCAGCGTGCCCAACCCCGCCGACCAGCGCACCCTGCGACGGATCTGCAACAACCTGCGCCTCGGCGAACTGGTCGACGGCCGGTACGTGCTGACCACCTCCACCTGCCGGTGGAGCCAGCACCTGCTCCAGGCCGCCGCCAACGAGGGCTACAAGGATCATTTTCCGGTGCACGTGCTGCGGCGGCTGATCGACGAGCCGGCCGCGTTCGGTTTCGACCGGGACCTGCAGAACCTGATCATCCTCGTGTTCGGGCTGGAGCAGCAGCTCGCCTGGTACCAGCACGGCGGCAAGGTCGACGTGGCGAACGTCGCCGGGGTGCGGGACGAGCTGGAACTGCGGCACCCGCCGATGCCGGACGAGGAGGCGTGGGCGGGCGCGGTGCGGCGGGGCGCCGCGATCTTCGGTGGGGTGCTGCCCGTCTGGCGTACGCCGGCCAACCTGGGCACCCTTGCCGGAACGCTGCGCGACGGGGCCAACCAGCGCAAGAAGGCGGCCGGTGACCTCGTCGACGCGCTGACCGCCCACGCCGAGGTGCTGGGCCTCGATGTTGCGGCCGCGACCGGCCGGCTCGCCACTGCCCGGCGGGCCGCCCGGCTCGTCACCGACGTGGCCGGCGAACGCGACGATGTCGTGCTGGTGCAGACGGTCGCCCGTGCTGACCTCGGCGATGTCGACGACCAGGCGGTGGGGGAGGTGCTCAGCCAGGCGGCGCGGATCAACGACGCGCTGCGGCAGGGTCACCAGTGGCCGCTGCTCGAGGCCATCTCGGCTCGGGCTGCACACGACGAGCAGGCCCGTCGGATCATCGGGCAGCTCCGCGACGTTGCCCGGCACGACCAGCACGGTCAGGACCTCGTCGAGGCACTGCAGACGGCGGTGCAGGCGTCCGCGGCGCTGCTCGCCGCCGACACGTCGGCCAAGCCGGGCGGCTCCGGCACCGCCGAGGTGAAGTCCAACGGCGGTGGAGCGGCTCCGGGCGGCACGGTGAGCGTGCCCACGCAGCCGCCGTCCCACGACCCCGGCCCGGTGAAGGTGCCCGGTGGTCAAGGCGCGGGCCACGGGACCGACGGCAACGGGTTGATTGCAGTTCCCGGTGGCGCCGGCGTGGCCGGTGTGTCGGGGTCGGTCGAGGTCGTCCAGCAGCGGCGGGAGGTCACGGACCTGGCCACCTGGCACCAGGTGGCCGCCGAGATCGAGGCCGCGGTCAACTCCGGCCGGCGGATCACGATCACCTGGGAGGAGCGATGACGGCCGGGGCCGGCCCGCTCTTCCCGGCGGCTGCCGTCAGTGACCTGCCGCCGCCGACCGCCCGTGTTCAGCCGACCTGGGTGGCGTCGTGAGCGTCCCGGTGAGCGCCGCCCAGCCGGACGCGGTCCGCCGCAAGGTCGAGGCGTGGCTGGCCGAGAACGACCCGGCCGACGCCATCGCGCTCACGGCCCGCCCGGACTGGCCCGCCGACCCCGTGCTCAGCGTCAATGGAACCCGAGTGCGCGTGGTGCCGTGCCCCACCCCGCTCGCCGCCCGGGCAGCACTGCACGACCGGGCCGACGGCGAACGGCTGGTGCTGCTGACCGAGCTGACCGACAGCGAGCTGGGCGACGGGCTCCTCGCCCATCTCAGCAAGCAGACCATCCGCAAGATCGACCCGTGGGACCTGGTCCGGCAGATGTTCGGCGGCGTGAAGGACCTCGACCCCACACTGGTCCGGGCCGGTCGCTGGGTCGCCAACGCGCTCAGCGACCACGCGCCGCCGGACGGGTGGCCCGCGCCACCGGGCGCAGTCCTCACCCGCGATCACGCGCTGCGCAGCCTCACCGCCGAGCTGCTCGACCTGCCCGCCGCTGAACTCGACGACAGCGGCCTGCTGCAGTGGAGCACCGACGCCAGCAAGCAACTGCGGTTCACCACGCTGCCGGACGTCGTCGCCGAGGGCGTCACAGCGTACCTGACCGGGATCGCCGGCCGTGTCGCCATCCCGATCATGGCCGCTGTCCGGGCCGGACACGGGGTCGATGTCATCCCGCTCGGTCTGCTGGCCGGACTGCTCTGGCCCACCGACGGTCGGGCCGGGCAGGTGGAGGCGGCGGTCGGCCGGACCCGGCTCGAACCGCGGTTCGGCGGGCTGACGCTGACCCGGGACCAGGCCGAGGCACTGCACGAGGCGGCCGAGGCCTGGGTCTACCGCACCGTCGAGGCTGGTGACGACGGCCGCGCCGAGGCCATGCGGATGCTGCGACGAGCCGAGACCATCGCCACCGAGATCGGCATCACCGGGCTGCTCGGTGCCTCCACCGTCTTGCCCAGCGGCTTCGTCCAGCGGCTGCGGGCCTTCGCCGACGCCGTCCGCCTCGCCGTACCGGCCGCTGGCCCGGCGGTCCCGGCGGCCATCGCCCGCGCCCAGTCGGCGCTCGCCACGGTCGAGGCGCACCGGGCCGCCGAACCACGCCGGGTGGAAACCGCCCGGATGGCCGTTCGCCTGCTGCGCTGGCTCGGCACCGCCGAGGACCCCGCACCGGCGACCCTCCTCGACGCGTTGCATCGGCAGGTTCGGCAGGACGGGTGGGTCGACCGGGCCCGGCTCGACGTCTTCGCGGGCGACCCCGACCCGCAGGTCGGTGAGGCGTACCGGCTGCTGCACCGGGCCGTGGACGCCCGACGCTCCCGGCACGACCAGCAATTCGCCTCCCTGCTCGCCGCCGCCACCGGCGCCGAGACCGAGCCCGGTGCGCTGCTGCGCGTCGAGGACGTACTCGACCGGGTGATCCAGCCGATCATCGACCAGGGCCGCCGCGTGCTGCTGCTGGTGATGGACGGCATGAGCGTCGCCGCCGCCACCGAGCTGGCCGAATCTGTCACCCGCAGCGGGGCCTGGGTGGAACTCACCCCCAACGGTGGGCCCCGGACCGGCGTCCTAGCGGCCCTGCCGACCGTCACCGAGGTCAGCCGGTGCAGCCTGCTCAGCGGCCGGATCGCGGTTGGCGCTCAGCAGGCCGAGCTGAAGGCGTTCCAGCAGCGCTACCCCACGGGGCGGCTGCTGCACAAGGCGGCGCTGCGGGCCGGGGCAGGCTCGGCGCTCGACCCGGAGGTGCTGGCCGCGCTCGACGACTCCTCGGTGCTGGTGGTCGCCGCCGTGGTCAACACCATCGACGACGCGCTCGACCGCAGCGACCCCGGCACCACCGTCTGGGGCGAGGACACCATCACCGCCGTCGGCGACCTGCTCACCTCGGCCGGCGACCGGGTGGTGGTCGTCGTCTCCGACCACGGTCACGTCGTCGACCGGGGACCCGAGGCGGTTGTGTTGCCCAGCACCAGCAACGAGAACCGCTGGCGTCCGGCGACCGAGCCGGCTGGCGACGCCGAGGTGACTGTGACCGGCAGCCGGGTCGCACTCGCCGGCGGCACCGTGGTCCTGCCGTGGCGGGAGGAGATGCGGTACGGGCCACGCAAGGCCGGCTACCACGGAGGCGCCACGCCGGCGGAGACCGTGATCCCGCTGCTCGTGCTGACCGCCGGTGACGACTCCGCCGTACCCGGCTGGGCCGGCGCCCCGGTGTCCAGCCCGGACTGGTGGCGAGAACCACTGCCCGAGACCCCCGAGGCACCGGCCCAACCGGTATCGGGGGCGCGCCGCCGACCGCGCCGGCCGGTCGAGCACCAGCCGGAAGGCCTCTTCGACCTGATGCCCGCCGCATCGACCGCCGCGCCGGCCGCCGCAACCGAGCCCACCCCGGCTGCGCCCGACCTGGTGACGGCGCTACTGGCCAGCCCGCGGTACGCCCAGCGGCGCGACCCACGCATGCCGCTCGCCGACGAGCGAGTCGCCGCGCTCCTGCGTACCCTGCTCGGCAGCGGCGACCGCGCCACGCTCGACACCCTCGCCGCCCGCGCCGCAATCCCGGCGCACCGCATCAACGGCACCCTCACCGCCCTGCGGCGGCTGCTGCAGGTCGAGGGCTACCCCGTGCTCACCGTCGACCCCGACGGCCGCACCGTCCACCTCAACCGGGCGCTGCTGATCGAGCAGTTCGAACTGGAGCCCCGGTGACCGTGGACATCTCCGCCCGCCGCCGCCGCGACATCATCGATGCGCTGCGCCGCGGTGTCGTCCCGAACAATGGCCTGGACGCCCTCGCCGTCGGCCTGGACCGCTTCACCGCCGCCCTCGACGACGACCTCGACCGCGTCGCCGTAGGCAGCAGCGTCTTCAAAGCGGTCCGCGGCGAATACGGCGCCGGCAAGACCTTCTTCACCCGATGGCTCGCCGAGCGCGCCAAACGCCGCGGGTTCGCCGCCGCCGAGGTACAGATCTCCGAGCTGGAGACCCCACTGCACCGGATGGAGACCGTCTACCGCCGGCTGGTCGAACACCTCAGCACCGAACAATTCGCGCCGAGCGCGTTCCGACCCGTACTCGACGGATGGATCTTCGCCCTCGAGGAAGACGTGCTCGCCAGCGGCGCGGTCGCCGAGGACGACGCGGACGCCCTCGACCGGGCGGTCAACGACCTGCTGGAGCGCCGGCTGGGCGACATCTCACGCAGCACCCCCGGCTTCGCGGCGGCGCTGCGCGGCTACCGGACCGCGACCGCCGCCGGAGACCACGCCACCGCCGACGGCCTCGCCGCCTGGTTGGGCGGTCAGCCGCACGTCGCCGCGTCCGCCCGGCGGGCCGCCGGAGTCAAGGGCGACCTCGACCACTACGCCGCACTGAGCTTCCTGCGCGGCCTGCTCACCGTCCTGCGCGACAGCGGACACCACGGGCTGCTGCTGGTCCTCGACGAGGTCGAGACCCTGCAACGAGTCCGATCCGACGCCCGCGACAAAGCGCTCAACTCACTCCGGCAACTCATCGACGAAGTGCACGCGGACCGCTTCCCCGGCCTGATGGTGGTCATCACGGGGACACCCGCCTTCTTCGACGGGCCACAGGGTGTCCAACGGCTCGCGCCGCTCGCCCAGCGGCTCGCCACCGACTTCGGCCCGGAGCCGCGCTGGGACAACCCCCGCGCCACCCAACTGCGACTGCCCGGCTTCACCACCGATGCGCTCGTCGACCTCGGCCGGCGGGTACGAGCCATCTACGCCAGCACCGCAGTCGACGCCCGAGTCGATGACGAGTACCTCGCCATGCTGGCCCGCGCCGTCACCGGCGCGCTCGGCGGTCAGGTCGGCGTGGCACCCCGCATCTACCTCAAGAAGCTCGTCGCCGACGTCCTCGACCGCGTCGACCAGTTCACCGACTGGGATCCACGCCAGCACTACCAGCTCACGCTGCGAACCGACGAACTGACCGACGTCGAGCGCAACGCGGCGGCCTCGGCCGACGACATCGAACTGCCGATCTGACATGCCGCTGGACCTCGACCCGGTCGTCACGCACCACTTGGTCAACACCCTCGGATGGCGCGACCTACGGCCGATGCAGCGCGCCGCCATCACACCAGTGCGCGGCGGGCAAGACGCCCTGCTGCTCGCACCAACAGCGGGCGGCAAGACCGAAGCCGCGCTGTTCCCGCTACTGACCCGCATGACCGAACAGCAGTGGACCGGCACCTCCGTTCTCTACCTGGCACCGCTCAAGGCGCTGCTCAACAACCTGCAACCCCGAATCGAGCAGTACGCCGGCTGGCTCGGCCGTCGCACCGCCCTGTGGCACGGCGACGTCACCACCTCACGCCGCCAATCGATCCTCTACGAACGCCCGGACATCCTGCTCACCACACCCGAGTCGCTGGAATCCATGCTGGTCAGCACGAAAGTCGACCACCGACTCTTCTTCTCTGAACTGCAGACCGTCGTCATCGACGAGGTGCACGCCTTCGCCGGCGACGACCGCGGCTGGCACCTCCTGGCCGTACTGGAACGCCTGACCCAGATAACCGACAGACCCCTACAACGCATCGGGCTCTCCGCCACCGTCGGCAACCCGGGGGAACTGCTCACCTGGCTGCAGGGATCTGGAGCCGGCAAGCGGCCCGCACAGGTCGTCGCCCCGGACCTCGCCACGGCGACCGACCGCCCGCCACCGGGCGACATCGAACTGGACTACGTCGGCTCACTGGTCAACGCCGCAACCGTGATCGCCGGCCTGCACCGCGGAGAGAAGCGGTTGGTCTTCTGCGAATCCCGACAGACCGTCGAGGAACTCGGGCAACTCCTGCGGACACATGGAGTTACCACCTTTCTCTCGCACGCGTCGCTCTCCATGGACGAGCGCCGACGCGCCGAGCAGGCCTTCAGCGAAGCGCGGGACTGCGTCATCGTCTCCACCAGTACCCTCGAACTCGGCATCGACGTCGGCGACCTCGACCGAGTGATCCAAATCGACACCCCAGCCACCGTCGCGTCGTTCCTCCAACGGCTAGGACGCACCGGCCGGCGCCCGGGAAGCAGCCGGAATTGCCTGTTCCTCACCCGCGAAGGCGACACGCTCACCGAGGCAGCCGCGCTGCTGCTCCTCTGGTCCCGAGGCTGGGTCGAACCGGTCGCCGCGCCACCGGAACCCCGACACATCGTCGCCCAGCAACTACTCGCGCTCTGCCTACAAGAACATCGGGTCGGCGACCAGTTGTGGACGCAGGCGTGGAACGGCCTACACCCGTTCGAGGAGAGCGCCCGGCCCATCGTCCGTCACCTCGTCGAGCACGGCTTCCTCGACCAGGACGCCGGCATGCTCTTCATCGGTCCGGCAGCCGAAGCGCGCTTCGGCCGCCGGAACTTCGTGGACATGACCGCCGTATTCACCGGACCGCCAGAGTTCACCGTCCTGCTCGGCCGCAACGAGGTGGGCCGAATCGATCCGAGCCTGCTCACCGAAGAGGTCCACGGCGAGCGCCGGCTCCTGCTGGCCGGCAAGAGTTGGCGGGTGACCTACGTCGACTGGCGCCGACGGCGATGTTTCGTCGAGCCCGCGGACTCTGGCGGACGAGCACGCTGGTTGGGTACAGGGTGGGCCGGTCTGAGCTTTGCCCTGGCCCGTGCCATCCGAGAGGTGTTACTCGGCGAGGATCCACCGGTGAAGCTGACGAAACGAGCCTCAGACCGGCTCGCTCGGCAGCGCGAAGAGAAGCGTCACGTCGTACATCCAGGCGGCAACGTCATCGTGCGCGACAAGGATGGCGACCTGAGGTGGTGGACCTGGGCAGGTCTGCGGACCAATGCAACCCTGACCTCGACGCTCGGCCAGGTGATCGATCCCGTCGAGCGTTTCGATGACTGCAGCATTCGGCTACGTGAAGACCTGACGCCAAGCGGCTGGCGTGCGGCGGCTTCGCAAGCGGACGAGCGTCTCTGCCTTCCAGAGATTGACGAGAAGGCTCTCAACGGCCTCAAGTTCTCCGCTGCGCTCCCGAGACGGCTGGCAATCGCCACGCTTGCGGCTCGCTCAGCCGATCTCGAAGGCGCCGCCACGATCCTGCGCCAATCGACCCGCTTCATATCTCTTACCTAGGTGACGTCTCCCAGATCTGTCTCCTGCTCCTGGCCCAGCTCTGGCTGCGTTGGCTGCGGTGGGGTCGTGCTTGCGGCGGGCGTAGGGGTGGGAGAGGCCGTAGGCGCCGGGGACGAGCTAGCCGACGTGGCCGCGGCGGACGGCGTCGAACCTGCGCCCGACTGTGGCTCCTCGTCTGCGCTGCAGCCAGCAACGGCGAGTAGCGCAGACGCAGCCGCCAGCGCCCGTAAAATGTGGCTTCACCTTCTTATCCTGACCGCCGGCCTGATGATTGCGTTCGGCCATCTGACTCATGCCGGGCACGCGCGGTGTGAGGCTCAACGAGCGCAGGACCCAGCGGCCGCTACCTACCGCTGACCTTGCCGCCGCGCCCGATACGGCGGGCAACGTTGGATGGCCCGCCGATGCGTGACTGATGGGGCGACTCCAATACTGTGGTGCGGAATCGAATGGCCTACGATCTCGACACCACGGATCAGGAGTTGCTTTCACCGCGCTTACTGGCGTAGAGCCGTCTTCCCGTGTCGTCCGCCCGACTATCTACCGAGCGTGAGAAAGGGAGCCAGCATGGCGCGTTCCACCGAGCACGGCACCGTTCAGATCAGGGGAAGGTACGTCAATCTGGATGGTACGCCCGCCCAGGGGAGCGTCACCTTCACCGGTAACGTTGCCGCGGTCGCGACCGCGTCTCAGAGCATGGTCGTTCCGAGCACGATTACCGCGAACCTGGACGCGGACGGAGCCTTCACCGTGTCCCTCCTGGCGACCGACGACCCGGATCTCCGACCGAACGGGTGGACCTACACGGTCAAGGAGAACTTCACGGGCGGCCGGACCTACGACATATCCGTCCCGATCTCCGCGAAGTCCACCGGAGTCAACCTTTGCGAGGTTGCAGCGACGGCGCCGTCTAAGCGCACGGTCGACTCATCCGGCCGTCTCCTATCTCGCCGCGGCCTGATCGCCGCCGCAGGCGCTGTGGGTGCTGGCATAGCGGCCGCACCGGTGATCGGCTCGGCGGCGGCGTTCGCAGGGCCCGCTTCGCCGTCCGGAGCGGCGCCCGCCGCTCTGGATGCTGAGGGCACGACGTCACTGACTGGCGACTCGGCGGCCCAAGCCACGGGCATAATCGATAACGGGCACTCAGAGACCCTCACGCTCCGCTCCTCCTATGACGGCGGCGAGGACGACGGGGCGGCCGGCCACTTCGACAGCACCGGCCGCCTGAACCTGGAGAGCTACCAGCGGGCGGGCATCATGTCGTACGGCGAGGTGCTGCGGATCTACTCGCGCCGTGCCGATAGTAAGCAGATGATCGCCTGGTACGGGCCGAAGACATACGATCCGGTCACCCGTGCGCCGATCGGCCCGAACAAGCCGTGGTTCTGGATGGGTGCGCACTACGAGGCCAACGACCACGGGTCGGTGCACGGCCATTGGTCCTGCGAGGTCCCCGACTCTACCGGCGCACTGCAGACCCGGCTGGAGATGCCGATCTGGGACCCGGCAACCGGACTGTTCGGTATGGACAAAACAGTCATCAAGACCAACCAGGCCGACCTCTGCGTGCGGACGACCAACGGCCAGGAGCTGCGACTGGCCGCCCCGGCCGGGCAGGAGAAGCCGATCACGTTCTCCCATGACAGCAACGGCGGCCCGGCGTTCAGGCGCTGGAAGATCCGCGCCACGAACGACGCTGAGACCGGTTCGAACGCCGGAACCAACTTCCAGCTTCTCCGCTACAACGACAGCGGCACTCTGGTCGATGCTCCGCTCGCCGTCAACCGCTCGACTGGCCAAGTATCGATCGGGGGCGCGTCTGGAACGGCAGCCGGTCTGTTGATCGTCCGAAGCGGGGGTGCGGCGTTGACCATAAAGCCGACCGCCGCAGGCGGCCAGGCTGCGCTCGTCATCGGACAGGAGGCGACCACAAAGTCGTATCAAGGCCAGATCAACGGAGACGCGATGGCGCGCAGCGTCATCTACGTCGACGGAAAGATCGAGTGGGGATCCGGCTCAGCCGCCCGCGACACGAACTTGTACCGCTCGTCGGCGGGTGTGGTGAAGACGGACCATTCGCTGCACGTCACTCGGAACCTGCGCATCAACACCACAAGTCTCGGCGGAGGCTCCGGCGTTATCGCCATTGCCAACGCGACCACCGTTCCGTCCGCGAACCCAACCGGCGGCGGCGTTCTCTTCGTTCAGAACGGTGCACTCATGTATCGCGGCTCCTCGGGAACGGTCACCAAGATCGCCCCCGCATAAGCGAAGAGAGTCCACCTGCGAACCCCCCGGTGACTTTCGAGACTCGCATCAAGCTCCGGCCGGGGGCGGCAGGATGTACTGATCCTCGGTTTCCGTCCGTGGGTACCCCGGCCTTCAGGCGGGCGGAACCGCGACGAGCAGGGACAGGGATAGCCGATCCGCCGCGGACGCAAACCTCGGTGTCGATCTACGTGGTGCCGCCCAGCTTCAGGCACAAGCTCTTCCGACGCTCGGTCGTGCCGATCAGGACGGTGCGGGCACTTTGACGGCGGCGGCCGATGCTCGAGCACCAAGGTCCGCCGCTGGGACTCCTGACACCGCTTTCACCGTCCTCGCCTGGCCGTCCTCGCCGTCCTGGCCATCTGCGCCACGGACGGGGCCCGCCGCCACCGGCCGACACCACCTGATCAAGCTGACCGTGAACGAGGTCCGGCGTCTGATCAACGCCTGCATCATCCGCCCGATCCGCGACTTTGTCCACCGTCTGCACTGGTCAGTGGCGGCGCTGGCATCACGCCCGCGCCCGACAATCCCCCTGCACGCGCGCCTCAACCTCGAACTCTTACCATGATCGATCGGTGGCTGCCGTGCTATAGGCGGATCGCGTCGTCGGTGCGCGTGATGCCGCGCGTGTCGAAGAAGCGCTTGGCCAAGGCGGCAAGCCGGTCAGCGTCGTAGTCACGATGGGGCTGAACGAGGATCACGAGGTCAGCCGACGCGACTGCGGCCTCCAGATCATCGACCTTCATCACGCCAATTCCCGGCCGCCATTCCGCAACGAACGGATCATGGTAGCTGATCTTCGCACCGAGACCGTTGAGGTCACGGGCGAGGGGAGTGGCCGGGGATTCGCGCTCATCTGCGATGTTTGCCTTGTACGTGACGCCCAGCAGCAGAATGTTCGCGCCGGTCGTCGCCAGCCCAGCTTCGTTGAGGATGTTCTGGGCACGCCTTGCCACGTACGCCGGCATCGTGGCGTTAATCTCCTGCGCGAGCTCGACGAACCGGAACGGGTAGCCGAGCTTCACCCGCACATTGTGGCTCAGGTAGTTCGGATCGATCGGAATGCAGTGACCACCCACGCCCGGCCCCGGGTAAAAGGCCTGGAATCCGAACGGCTTGCTCGACGCGGCGCGGATGACGTCCCACAGGTCGATATCGAGGCGGTGGCAGAACTTGGCCATCTCGTTGACGAGCGCGATGTTGACGTGCCGGTAGGTGTTCTCGAGCAGCTTGGCCGTCTCGGCCTCCCGGGTGCCCTTGGTGCGCACGACCGTGTCGATGAAACGCCCGTACAGGGCCGCCGCGGCTTCCGTGCATGCCGGCGTGTGGCCTCCGACGACCTTGGGCGTGTTGCGGGGGCCGAACTCCTTGTTGCCCGGGTCGATGCGTTCCGGTGAGAACGCCAGGTGGAAGTCCTTGCCGGCGACGAGGCCACCGGCTTCCAGAATGGGACGCACCAGTTCGTCGGTAGTGCCGGGATACGTGGTCGACTCGAGAACGACGAGCATCCCGGGACGGAGATTGCGGGCCACGGCTTCGGTGGCCAACTGAACCGCACCGAGATCGGGGCCGCCTTCCTCGGACAGCGGTGTCGGGACACAGATGACCGCCGCCTTCGCGGCAGCGATCTCGCCTTCGTCGGTCGTCGCCCGGAAGCCGCCTTCTCTCATCAGGACGACGTCATCGTCAGAAAGATCATCGACGTGTGACCGGCCATCGTTGAGTGCATTCACCAACGGCAAACTGACGTCGAATCCGATCACCGACATGCCCGCCGACGTCGCCTCGCGAGCCAGCGGAAGCCCCACGTATCCGAGCCCAATAATGACTACGTCGACACTCACGGTCGCTCCTTCTGCTGGGTGACCAGGCCCCGTATGCCCAGCCGTGTCTATCCGGTTCAAGCGACTACGCCCGAACCGGATGGTCGTGCCGCAAATTCAACTACCGTCGATAAATCGTGAACGTTCCACGCCGCGCCCGTGACACAGTTCGCTCTATCTGCTGGGAGCGCAGGCCAGGTTCGGGACAACCGACTTCTTGAAGGCCTTCATGTTGCGGGGCGAGTCATTGTATCGCCAGTCCGCACTGGAGTGTGGCGGCGGCGCCTGGGTCCAGATCAGGCCGATGACGTTCGGATGGGCACGCAACCAGGGGCCCAACGTGGTCATCCACCGATCCTTCGCTTTTCCCCCCACGCCGGTCTCGGCGAGGACTACCGGCTTCTTCGAAACACGAGCGAGCATCTTCATGGTGGGATCGAACGTCTGGCTTGCAGACGACTCGAATCCGAAGGCGGAGCTGCCGACTCCGTAACCGGTGAAGCCGACCAGATCAACCCATTTGTCGCCCGGCCAGAACTGGGAGATTCCCTTAACGGTGGCGCCCCGAATGATGTTCGGAGCCCAGAGCCACAGGACGTTGGTTGCACCGGCCTCTCGGAACAGCGTGACTACGTGCCGCCAGGCCTTGACGTACTGGGATGCGGTGTTGCCGTTGACACCGGCCGCCCACGGTGACCAGTCCCCGTTCATCTCCGGCGCGTACCGGATCACCACCAGGTCACCGTATTCCACAACGGTGTCCGCGACGGCACGCAGCTTGGCATCGTTCTTGCCCGCCACGGTGGCCGCGAGCGACCAGGACTTCTGCTCCACGACCGATCCCAGGTCCTTCGGCTGCACCGTGAGGAACGGGATACCCGCGGCATTTGTCAGCCTGGACAACTCGAACGGGGCGCCGATGGACGCGTAGACCCCTCGCCACATCGGCCGGCATCCAATTTCCTGCGCGGCACGATCAGCGTCTTCCACGGCGTCCTTCTCCGACGTGATACCAAATACGGGCTTGTCCGCCCGCAGCATGGAGACGTCGGCACGAATCGCGCTAGCTCGCAGAGCCGGATCTGTCGCGGTCACTGCGGGCTGCCGGCCCCCCTCGGAAGTAGTGGATGACGGTTTCGTCGCGCATCCAGCCAGTAGTAGCAGCGGCAGCACCAGCAAGTACCTTCTCATGGTCCCCCCCGATCTCGACCTCGACCTGCTGACGAGTGCCCCACTTGAAACGCATGCAGGAGGCGATGGCCCAGAGCCGCCACACCCGCAACACCGACCACTGCCACAGAATCGCGACCGGCGACAGAAAGAGGAACCAACCCAACTGGGCCGGCATCGTCTGATCGGACCGCCGAACCGTGAAGATCCGCAACAGCTGCACATAGCCGAGCACGATCAACATCCCGAGCGTCAGCAGCAGTAGCTCCGCGTCCGCGATCAACGCGTCGGTTCCCGCGCCGCGCGCCCACGCGACCACATCGGCCACCGGCTTCACCACGAAGAGCGAGGACACGACGATGGTCGAGGCGATAGCCTGCACCCACTTCAGTGCGTGCAGCCAGTACGCGATGCGGTTGAGGGGCAAGTACTTGAAACGCCAGAAGGATCTGATGAACGACCCCCGCAGCCAGCGCATGAACTGCCGTCGGTGATTGGAGAGGCGTTCCGGCATGACGCAGAAGGCGAAGGCGTTGGACTGTTGGACGGTTTTGCCCCGGAGTAACGCCTGAAGCGTCAGGTACGAGTCGTCGGAGAACTCAACCCGTCGTCCGAAGAACTCCTCGTTCGAGTAACCAAGGCGGCATTCGTCGATCACCCGCGCGCGGTACAACGAGATCCCGCCTGAGTTGACCAGCACCGACCCCAGCGCCGACGTGGCGGACCGGTCGGTCAACTGCGAGGCTGTGCAGATCAGATCCACAGCCCGGGCGATCGGCCCGTTCAGGTTGTAGGTGAGAAAAACTCCGGCGACCGACATCACCTTGGGGTCGGCGAGCGGTTTGATCAAGTTCTCGAGCGCGTCCGGCGCGAGGACCGAGTCAGAGTCGATCGTGAGGTAGGCGTCGGCCCAGCCGGCGAAGCGCAGGGATGCGGCGACGTGGGTCGCTCGCTTGCCCCGGTTTCGGTCCCGTACCCAGACGAGGGGGACTCCCACCGCGTTCGCGGCTTCGACCGCCCACAACTCGGTGGGCAGGTAGTCCACCTTGTTCGATCCGTCGTCCCGGACGAAGATCGCGTCGGGACGACGAGTCTGCCCGAGAAGACCACGGATGGTCGCGATGACCGCATCGACGTCTTCGTTATAGAGCGGGACGACCGCCACGACCCTCAACTTCGCCAGCTTGGCCGCCTGCTTGGCGGTGACGCGTCTGGGGCGGTCGAAGGTCGCGAGAAGTAGGTGCAGGAAGTACACGACGAAGGCGAACGTGTAGACGACTTCGAACGCGGACAGTTCAGTACCGGGATCCTCGAGCCGGGTCACGTGGTGGTAGAGCCACAGCGAGGAGGCGCCGAGCATGAGGACCACCGCGGGCAGCGCGCGGCCGGGGACCCACCGTGCGGTCTTGGAAGCCTTACTCACGGCTTCTTCCCGCGTCTCCAGAACAGGCGCACGGACGTCGCGAAGAGCGTTACGACGCCGACCGCGGCAAGGAGAATTTCGAACAACCCAAGATGGGAAGGCACGCGAACCCAGCTTTCGATCAAGGGACGGCAGCCCGTAGCAGCCCGGACATGCTACACAGGGACGGCACTCCCGCAATGCCCTCGGACGTCGGAGCCGACGTTTCTCGTATTGCTGGTTAGTAGTGCTCGTCTTTTTGGGCGGACATTGCTGGGCTTTCCGGCGGCTCGCAGTCCCCTTTCCGGCAGCGCCCAGGTCCCCTTCCGGCGGTTCGCAGGCCCCGGGCGCGACAAGAGCGGACCGGCAGGAGGTGCCAGGTGAGAGATCCCTGGTGGGTTCCTCCCCGCGTGATTCCGCTACCGTGTGCGGCATGACGTACGACTACGGCGAGGGTTCGCCCCCACGTGGTCGAGGCCCGTCCTGGGGCCAGCGAAACGATCCATCTGGCGTCGAGGCTTCCCCGTACAGCGACGCTCGGCCGCAGCAGCCCTCGTACGAGCAGCCTCCGCAGTGGGCTGGCGGGGGTCGGCACAGCAGTCACCGACCATACGACGCGGGTCATGGGTCGCCGACGCGCCAGCGTGACCAGGCAGACCTGCCGGCCGGCTTTAGTACTCCGCCCGGGCATCCGGGATGGGGAGGTGACGTGGCCCAGCGCAGCGGCCCGTATCGAGGCGGCCAGCACCTCGCACCCAATCAGCCGTATGGCCGCAATCCGAACCAGAGCGGCAGCGGCGCCGTGTATGGCGGCCTGTCCGACGAACATGGCGCCGGCCCCGGACACGAGCCGGAGCTGTACGCAGGGGCTCGCCACCAGCCCCAGGCGACCTCCCGCAGGCCGGAGCAGGCCGACGCGGGACCCAAGGCTGGGCGTCGATCGCGCAAGCCCCTCGTCTTCGCCATCATCTTCGTGGTGCTGGTGGGCGGCGGTGCCGGCTGGTACTACCTGCGAAACTCGGCGGATGGGCCTCGTACCGAACAGGAGCGCAGGGTCGCGGACCAGAAGGTCGACCCGGTGCCGCTGACCGCGAACGAGGTCTTCGGCACCGGGACGATTCCCGGTGCCGACGGCCGGGGACCGTACAAGATCCTCAAGACGCAAACGTCCACCGAGTGCAAGGTGGCCGCCGGTGGTGCCATCGCGGAGATCCTGGCGACGGCTGGCTGCACCCAGGTGGTACGGGCCACGTTGATGTCATCCGATGGAGCCCTTGTCATCACGACTGGAGTCTTCAACCTCGAGACCGATCGCAAGGCCGAGGAGGCGTCGGCCGCGATCAAGAGCGCCGTCGATGCAGAGAAGGGCCGGTTCAGTGGTCTGGTCGCGGGTGGTGCGTCGGACATCATCAGTCGTGCCGCCGCGAACGTGGCGTGGGACGTGCGCGGCCACTACCTTATGTACTGCCTTATCGCGAACGCGGACGGCAGCGCGATTGCCGTTGACGATCCGCGCACCCAACCGGTCCGGAGCGACCTGGTCGAGAGGTACTTCGGTGACCTTGTGATCCAGAAGCGCGAAACCGGCGCCGGTCCGAGTACCGCTGCCTCGACACGCCCGTCGTGACAAGGCATGTGGGACATACCGCTCGCCCTTCCCGGACCGTCCGGGCTTGGATCGGGCGGGGGCCGGACCGCGAATTTCACCTGGTGGCACCGCACGTGAGATAATCTCCGCCGTGCCTGTCAGCAAGACGCAACTGATCGCTGTGCTCGGTAACGAGTTGTGGTGCTCAACCCTCAGCCCCAACGTACCCTGGTTGAGCGCCGAACTTCGCGAGCGAATGAAGCGACCGCGAGTCGGTGATCTCGTCGTCGAGTTCTCCGCAGGGCAGCGCGGCGACCCGGATGGCGTTGGATGGCTTCGCGGCATCGAATTCGCAGACGGCCGCGGGGGTGACAGCGTGAACATCGACGGTCGCCGCATTGTCGACGCATGGATGATCGAGCCGATCGACAAGCCGGGACAGACGATCCGATGGGGCAACGCGACGTTTTTCGCTGTTCCGCTGCAGAGTGCTCGACAGTGGCTGGCTGCATCCTGAGTTGCGGCTCTCGACGCAGTGCAGGACGAGGATTGACCCAGCTGCAGACCTGTCTTGAGCTGGCTGGCCAGCATCCCCGGCGATGGCGCTAACCAGGACCCGGCCTGGGACGATCAACTTCGTGAATGTGTCGACTAACCTCCGCAACCCGGCGGAACGATGTGGCATTCATGAGATGACGAAGCCGCATCCCCGGTTCGCGAGCCAATGCGGCGGTGGTTGTTGACCGCAGGTGTGGCCGGAGGCCCACGCTTCGCGCTGCCTTGACCGGGGCGGTGAAGACCGCCGAGATGTCATCGTTCGCCCCATCGGCCTTACCGGTTAGCGACTTCTCGCGATCGGGCTCGGTGCCGTCCTGGGCTTCGACAAGCGACCCGGGGCCCGGCGTGCTCCGCTGCGGGACGTCCTCAAGGTTTACAGGGAAACTGCCGCCTGCGTGATCGACACTCCCCGCTGTACGGGTACTCCGAACCTGCGGGTTGACGACCGGTAGCCGTGGCATGGCGTGTAGGCCGGTGCAAGGCAGTCGCAGGGGTCGCGGTCGCTGTCGGGCGGCGGCGCCGGTGGTCGGCCTGGCCACCTGCTGTCTGCGTCGGTCTGGGTACGGTAATGCCTGTGTTGTCATCGGAGGTCGTGCTCAGCGGCCGCTACCGCTTGGACGAACGTGTCGCCACCGGCGGCATGGGCGACGTCTGGCGTGCCTCGGACCTGGTCCTCGGTCGTTCGGTAGCGGTGAAGGTGCTGCTCCCGGCGCTGGTCTCCGACCCCGATTTCATCGCCCGGTTCCGGGCCGAGGCGCGGATCATGGCCGCGGTGCGGCACAAGGGCATCGTGCAGGTCTTCGACTGCGGTGAGGACGCGCTGCCCGACGGTTCCCGGGCGGACTACCTGGTCATGGAGTTCGTCACCGGCGAGCCGCTGTCGAAGCGGATCGAGGCGCTCGGCCGGCTGGGCGTGGCCGAGACGATGTCGATCGTGGCCCAGGTCGCCCAGGCGCTGCACGCCGCGCACTCCGGCGGCATCGTGCACCGGGACGTGAAGCCGAGCAACCTGCTGGTGCAGGAGGACGGCTCGGTCGTGCTGGTCGACTTCGGGGTCGCCCGGTCGACCAATGTCACCAGCATCACCAGCACCAACGCGGTGCCCGGCACCGCGCTCTACATGGCTCCCGAGCAGGCCGCCGGCCGCCCGGTCTCCGGCGCCACCGACATCTACGCCCTGGGCGCGGTGGCGTACTGCTGCCTGACCGGCAGCCCGCCGTTCACCGGCGACAATCCGCTCCAGGTGGCCGTCCGGCACCTCGACGACGAGCCGCCGGAGCTGCCGCACGACATCCCGGAGGCGGTCCGCGCCCTGGTCGGGCGCGCCCTGGCCAAGGACCCGGCCGACCGGTTCAGCAGCGGCGCGGCGATGGCCGCGGCGGCCCGGGCCGCAGTCTCCGACTCGTCCGCGCCCACCGCGATGGTGTCGGCTGCGGGCGGGCTGCGCAGCGCCGGCCCGGACACCCGGACCGACGTGCCGGCCACGGTCGGCAGGCAGGGCGGGCGCCGGCGGCGCGGCACCCTGGTCGGGGCGGGCGCGGCGGTGCTGGTCGCGCTCGCCGCGCTCGGCGCGGCGCTGGGCGCGGCCCGCGAGGCCAACGCACCGCCGGTCAATGTGCCGGCGACAATGGTGCCGGCCGCCGTACCGAGCGGTGGCTCTGAGATGCCGGCGGAGGAGGAGCAGCAGCCGAACTCGGGTCGACCGTTCCGACCCGCCGGTTCCACCTCCAGCCCATTGCCGTCGGCCACCATGTCCCCGGTCTCGCCGCCACCGAGCCAGTTGGCGGGCCCGGCATCCCCGGAGCCGACGACAAGTACAGATCCGGAGCCCACGGGCGAGGCCACGACCACTCCGCCGATCGAGACCACGGCCCCCGCGCCGACCAACACCCAGACCACACCGCCGGGTCCGGACAACCCGCCGGCCGGCGGAGGTGGCGGCGCCTCGACCGACCGCATGTCCTGATCCCAGCGCCTCGCCCAGCCGCGGAACGGACGAACCACGAGATCACGTCCTCGGTCGAAGTCGAGGTGGACCGACTGCGACGATGACGCCTGCGACGGCCTCGGCCGCCCGCTGGCGTTGATGCTCTGGTCTACCTGGTGCCGTTCCACCGCGCGAGCAGTCCCTCGCCTCCTCGCTCCTGCGGCTGCTGCACGACCGAGCCGACCGGCTACCCCACACTTCGCTGGCGTCGACTGGACCAAGGCCTTGGCCTGGCTGAAGGTGCGCACCGGCAACGACCTCGCCGCGAGCAGGCCTGGCGGGAAGTGCAGATAAGAGTGGCGCATATCACTGTCAATCCCAGGAGAACTTCCGTCGACTGCCTCAGGGGTGCCGCCTCGTCACCGGTTGTGACCCACGGCGCATATGGCCTTCGGCCGTCGGGGTCGTTGTTGATCAGCGTTTGTCGCCCGGTACAGCCGCCGTCGGACACGTCCGGACTGCATGGCCGTGCCACGGGGCGTGACCATTGGGGGAGTTCGGCTGTTTCACAGCCTATAAGGGTCCATCGATACGCGTGGTCTACTGTTTGCCTCGTCTCAGCCTCACCTCTATGGGGGATTGCATGGCCAAACAACAGGACGAGCAGACTGTCGACCGCCGAGGGCTGCTCCGTCGGGCCGGAACCGTCGCGGCCGGCGTCGCCGGCGCCGGGATGGTTTCCGCGGCCGCGGCCGGCCCGGCGCAGGCCGCTCTCGGCGAGCCGGTGGTGCAGGGCCGGACCGTCAACGCTGGGGCCACCGTCACGGGCATCACCAGCAGCGGCGCCGGGGCCACCCTGGAGCTGTCGAACACCAGGTCCCCTGGGACGGGTCTTGTCTCGCCGGCCCTGCGGTTGGTCCCCGCTGGGGATGACCTCGCCACGGACGCCCCGCTTGGTTCGATCGGCATCGACTCGGGCAACAACATCCGGGTCGCGACGTCCCAGTTCCAGGGCGTGACGTACTCCGACTTCGTGCACACCTCCGGCAACGCGAACCGCCTGGTGCCGATCCCGCCGCAGCGAATCATCGACACCCGGGATCCGGCCCAGCGCACGCGGATCATCAACCCGACTGGCAATCTGGACACCAGCGGCCGACTGATCGGCGGCAGAACCATCCACATCGACCTGGCGGATTTCATGTACGCCGCCGACGCGATCTTCGGGAACCTCACCATCGTTGGCGCGCTGGTCCCCCAGTACGCCACCGTGTACGCGTACAACACGGCGAAGCCGGTTGCGTCGACGATCAACTTCGCGGCGAGCGAGGTTATCTCCAACGGCTTCTGCGCGGCCGTGGGCAGGGACGGCACCATCAGCGACGCCATCTCGATCTACGCGAACGGGACCACCCACGTCATCCTCGACCTCACCGCCGTGGTGGTCGGCGTGGGCTCGGTCAACCCGGGGCTCCTCTCAACGGTGGCCGGCGTCGGCACGGCCAGCGACGACGCCAGCCGCGCGGAGTGGGTCAGGAAGAGCAAGCCCAGATGGGAGCAGTGACCCACCGCCGAGGCAGGCCCGGCCGGTAGCCCTGATCGCGGACCCGACCGCATCCGGCCCGCGTTCCTAGTACTCCAGCCGGGGATGTTGACCTCGGCTGAGCTGCGGTTTGGTGCGGTGGGGGTATGAGGGCAGCCACCGTCGATCATGGACGGCTGTGTGGACTGACCATGACGCCGCGGTGGCTGCCGGATACA
>NZ_QGSW01000282.1:0-6222 GCF_003176715.1 Micromonospora sp. S4605 | reverse complement strand
GGGGGGCGAGGTGGGCGGCGGTGAGGGTGATCAGGTCGGCTGGGGTGAGTTGGAGTTGGAGGCCGCGCCGGCCGGCCGAGACGTAGATGGTCGGGAAGTCCAGCGCCGACGAGTCGAGCACGGTGGGCAGCCGCTTGCGCTGGCCCAGCGGGCTGATCCCGCCCCGGACGTAGCCGGTGACCCGCTCGGCCACCGTACGGTCGGCCAGCGCCGCCCGCTTGCCGCCGACCGCCGCGGCGAGCGCCTTGAGGTCCAGCTCGCCGGTGACCGGCACGACCGCCACCGTGAGCACGCCGTCGACCTCGGTGACCAGCGACTTGAACACCCGCTCCGGTGGCACGCCCAGCGCCTCGGCGACCAGCCCGCCGTAGTTCGGCGCGTCCGGGGAGACGTCGTACGGATGGGTGCTGTGCGTGATCTTCCGCTTCGCCAGCAGCGCCGTCGCCGGTGTTCCCTGTCCCGCCATGCCCGACAAGCTATCGGCGCGCCGCCCGCCAGGCCATCCGATACCCGCGCCCTGGGACGGGCCGACCGCCGGGCGGCGGGGGGAGGGGTGGTCAGCGGGCCGGCACGGGTTGGCAGAGCAGGGTGGTGGGGGCGCCGGCCACCCGGGTGAGCACCAGGCTGGCGGCGTTGTCGCCGCTCAGTTTCAGGTCGCGGCGCAGCCGCTCCGGCTCCAGCGCCGAGCCGCGCTTGAGGATCTCCACCCGGCCCACCCGCCGCTCACGGAGCAGGGCCCGCAGCCGTTTGAGCGAGAACGGCAGCACGTCGGTGACCGCCAGGCAGCGGGCGTACGGGATGGCGGCCGGCGCGTCGGCGTAGAGATAGGCGATGTCGGGGTCGGCGAGGGTGGCGTCGAGGGTGTCGGCCAGCTCGGCGACCAGGTGGGCGCGGACCACCGCCGGATCCGGGTCGTACAGGTGGTGGCGCACCGGCCCGACCGCCGCCTGCCGGTCGCCGGCGCCGGTCAGCACGTGTGCCGCCGCGCCGCGCAGCACGGTGGCCCGGCGGGGGACCTCGGCCAGCCGGCCGCACCACAGGGTCGCCTCGACCAGGTCACCGTCCACGCTGACCCATTCCGCCTCGGCGCCCGGCGGGATCAGCGCGTGGTCCAGCCCGGGCGCCACCTTCACCACGGTGTACGGCACCCGCTCGGCCAGCCCCAGCACGAAGTCCCACGGCGGCGAGTAGGCGCTCGGGTCGAACACCCGCCGCCCGGTGCCGGCCTTCCGCCGCGCCGGATCGCAGAAGACCGCGTCAACCCGGTCGACGTCGAAGGCGGTGGCGTCACCGCACTCGACCGTGAACAGCTCGGCCACGCCGGCCGCCTCGGCGTTCGCCGCGGCCATCGCGGCGGTCACCGGGTCGGCCTCCACGCCGTACACCCGGATGCCGGCGCGGGCGGCGGCGAGCGCGTCGGCGCCGAGGCCGCTGCCCAGGTCGGCCAGGGTGCGCACCCCGGCGGCGCGCAACCGTTCGGCCCGCCGGTCGGCGACCACCCGGCGGGTGGCCTGCTCCAGCCCCGGGCGGGTGAGGAACATGCCGGCGGCCTCCGGCCCGAACTTGCCGGCCGCCCGGCGGCGCAGCTCGACCTGGGTCAGCGCGGCGGCGGCCAGCCCGGCCGGGACGCCGGCCGAGCGGAGCGCCGACGCCGCGGCCAGCGGGTCGCCGCCGGCCACCTCGGCCGCCGCGGCGAGCGCGGCCGACCCCTCGGCGGTACGCAGGGCGGCGAGCTGATCCAGATCCACCCGGCCATTCTCCCGGCCCGGTTCCGCCTCCTGCGCGTGCCGTCACGTCGGCCGCCGGAGTCCTGGGACGGCACGGTGGCCGCGCAAAAGCTGCTCTCGCTGTCACGGCCTCCCGCTGCGTCATCAGGCCCTCGGGCGAGGTGGCCGGCGATCGACCGTCCCGCGACGCCTGCGGCCCGCGCCCCTGGCCCCGGGCCACTTTCCGCTGGTTGATCCACTCCGGGTGCGGGATCTGGCGGCATCCCGAGCCGGTGGACACCGCGATATCCCGGACACGGCGTGCGGGAGGCCTGGTCCGCCGCCGAGCGGTGGGTCAGTGACGGGTCGGGGTGGCGGCGACGAAGGCCCGCCAGCTCGCCGGGGCGAAGGTGAGCACCGGGCCGGTCGGGTCCTTGCTGTCCCGGACGGCGACCACGCCGGGCAGGTTGTCGGCGACCTCGACGCACGCGCCGCCGTTGTTGGTGCTGCGGGAGGACTTGCGCCAGGCGGCGCGGGTCAGGTCCATGTCTTGGCCACTTCCTCGATCAGCCGGGCGGACTGCCGGCAGGGCAACGCCTCGCCGGTCACAGTCTCCCAGCGTCGTTCGAGGGCGGCAACGTCGTTCGGGCTGTCCACGGTCAGGCCCCGAAGCTGGTTGTCCAGATGGATCAGCTCGGCACCGCTGGCGAGCCTGGCCAGGATGAACGAGCCGCCGAGCCCGGTGTGCCAGGGAGAGTCCGCCGGCACCACGCGGATCTGCACGTTCGGCTCCGCGCCAACGGCCAGCAGATGTGCCAGCTGATCGCGCATGGTGGCCCGGTCGCCGACCTGCCGGCGCAGCGCCTGCTCGTCCAACACGGCGACGAACTGCGGCCGTATGTCGCCGGTCAGCACGGCCTGTCGGGCGAGCCGGGCCACCACCCGCGCCTCGACCTCCTCGGCGGTCAGCTCACCACCCACACCGAGCATCGCCCGCGCGTAGCCCTCGGTCTGGAGCAGGCCGGGGACGGCGCACGCTTCACACCAGCGCAGCGCTATCGCCTCCCGCTCGACCTCCTCCCACGGGCGGAACCAGTCCGGCGCGGCGTGGAGCCGGATCAGCTCCAGCATGGCGACGAAGAGGCCGCCGGTGTCCAGCACCGCGTCGACCCGGGCCAGGTAGTCCGGCTGGACCGGCCGCTCACCGATCTCGACGGCGCTCACCTGGGACGACGAGTAGTTGATCAGCTTGCCCAGCTCCTCCTGGCTGAGCCCCCGTGCCTGGCGGGCCCGGCGAAGCTGATCTCGCAGGAACGTCAGTGTCGGTACCCGGGACATCCGGTCGCTCCCTCCCCTCGGCAACGGTGCCGGCACCGGAGAGTAGGGGGTCGATCACGGTGCGGCGAGGCGTTGCCGGCGTGTCGCGGTGTCCCGTGGCGGAACAGTGGCGGAACTGTGGCGACACGAGGCCCGGGGCGTTGGCACTCTCCTTGACGGAGTGCTAGCCGAGGAATAACCTGCGATTAGCACTCTCACCCTGAGGGTGCCAGCTTCCGGGCCGCGCGGTCCGGGCGCTGAACGCCAGGCGGACCGGCACCCGCGACGACGGCCCCGCCCGGTGGCATGTGGCAGATTGACGCTGGTCGGCACGCCGACCGGTAACGAAACCAGTACCCCAGGAGGGTATGCCCGTGACTACCGCGACCAAGGTTGCGATCAAGCCGCTCGAGGACCGGATCGTGGTCCAGGCGAACGAGGCTGAGACCACCACGGCGTCGGGCATCGTGATCCCCGACACCGCCAAGGAGAAGCCGCAGGAGGGCACCGTCCTCGCTGTCGGCCCGGGCCGGATCGACGACAAGGGCAACCGCGTGCCGATCGACGTCAAGGTCGGCGACACCGTCCTCTACTCGAAGTACGGCGGCACCGAGGTCAAGTACGCCGGCGAGGAGTACCTGGTGCTCTCCGCCCGCGACGTCCTCGCGGTCATCGAGAAGTAAGCAACCGATCAGTGTCGTTGCCCCGGTCCGGCTCGCCGGGCCGGGGCAACGTCGCTTCGAAGGGACATCCATGGCGAAGATCCTGAGCTTTTCGGACGACGCCCGGCACCTGCTCGAGCACGGTGTCAACGCCCTCGCGGACGCGGTCAAGGTCACCCTCGGCCCGCGCGGGCGCAACGTCGTCCTGGACAAGAAGTTCGGTGCGCCCACGATCACCAACGATGGTGTGACCATCGCCAAGGAGATCGAGCTCACCAACCCGTACGAGAACCTCGGCGCACAGCTGGTCAAGGAGGTGGCGACCAAGACCAACGACGTCGCCGGCGACGGGACCACCACCGCGACCGTGCTGGCCCAGGCGATGGTCCGCGAGGGCCTGCGCAACGTCGCGGCCGGCGCCAACCCGACCGGCCTGAAGCGGGGCATCGACGCGGCGGCCAACAAGGTCTCCGAGGCGCTGCTGGCCCGGGCGGTCGAGGTGTCCGACAAGAAGGCGGTCGCGCACGTCGCGACGGTCTCCGCGCAGGACGCCGCCATCGGCGACCTGATCGCCGAGGCGATGGAGAAGGTCGGCCGCGACGGCGTCATCACCGTCGAGGAAGGCTCCACCCTGCACACCGAGCTGGACGTGACCGAGGGTCTCCAGTTCGACAAGGGCTTCATCTCGCCGAACTTCGTCACCGACGTGGAGGCGCAGGAGGCGGTCCTGGAGGACCCGTACATCCTGATCACCACGCAGAAGATCTCGGCGATCGAGGAGCTGCTGCCGCTGCTGGAGAAGGTCCTCCAGAACAGCAAGCCGCTGCTGATCATCGCCGAGGACGTCGAGGGCCAGGCGCTGTCCACCCTGGTGGTCAACGCGATCCGCAAGACCGTCAAGGTCTGCGCGGTCAAGGCTCCCGGCTTCGGCGACCGCCGCAAGGCGATGCTGCAGGACATGGCGATCCTGACCGGCGCCGAGCTGGTCGCCCCGGAGCTGGGCTACAAGCTCGACCAGGTCGGCCTGGAGGTGCTGGGCACCGCCCGTCGCGTGGTGGTGGACAAGGAGAACACCACCGTCGTCGACGGCGGCGGCCAGGCCAGCGAGGTCGCCGACCGGGTGGCCCAGATCCGCAAGGAGATCGAGGCCTCGGACTCCGAGTGGGACCGGGAGAAGCTCGCCGAGCGGCTGGCCAAGCTCTCCGGCGGCATCGCCGTCATCAAGGTGGGCGCGGCGACCGAGGTCGAGATGAAGGAGCGCAAGCACCGCATCGAGGACGCCATCGCGGCGACCAAGGCTGCGGTCGAGGAGGGCACCGTCCCCGGCGGTGGCGCCGCGCTGGCGCAGATCCTGCCGGCGCTCGACGACGACCTGGGCTTCACCGGTGACGAGAAGGTCGGCGTCTCGATCGTGCGCAAGGCGCTGGTCGAGCCGCTGCGCTGGATCGCCCAGAACGCCGGCCACGACGGCTACGTCGTGGTGCAGAAGGTGGTCGGCAAGGAGTGGGGCCACGGCCTCGACGCGGCCACCGGCGAGTACGTCGACCTGGCCGCGTCCGGCATCGTCGACCCGGTGAAGGTGACCCGTAACGCGGTCAGCAACGCCGCCTCGATCGCCGGCCTGCTGCTCACCACGGAGAGCCTCGTGGTGGAGAAGCCGGCCGAGCCGGAGCCGGCCGCCGCCGGGCACGGGCACTCGCACGGCCACGGCCACAGCCACCAGCACGGCCCGGGCTTCTGACCCGGTAGCACCACCGGTCCGGGGCACACCGTCACGCCGACGGTGTGCCCCGGTCGCGTCTCCGGCCCCGCGCCCGCCTCCCCGCGCGAGGCGGTGCGGGCGGCTGGCCACCGCTCCGGGGTGGGATTACGGAACGCTGACGTGGCTACCGACCGGGCCGGCCGATCGGAAAGACTGGCCCGATGAGCACCACGACACGCCGGTACGCCGCGCTGGCCGGGTTCACCGCCGCCGCGGTGGCGATCGGCTCCGCCGAGCTGGTGGCGGTGCTGACCGGCCCCCGCTCGGCTCCGCTGGTCGCCGTCGGCGGGCTGGTCGTCGACACCGTTCCGGAGCCGCTCAAGCAGCTCGGCATCGCGCTCTTCGGCACGTACGACAAGGTCGCTCTGCTGATCGGGACGGCGCTGCTGCTCGGCGCGGCGGCCGCGCTGCTCGGGGTGCTGGCCGTCCGCCGGTTGGCCGTCGGCCTGGCCGGCATCGCGGCCTTCGGGGCGCTCGGGGTGGCCGCCGCGCTGACCCGGGCCGGCGCGGACCTCGCCGACGCCCTGCCCGCGCTGCTCGGTGCCGGGGCGGGCGCGCTGGTGCTCTGGCTCTTCGTGGCCGGCCCGCTGGAACTCGACCCCTGGCCCTGGTCGCCGCCCGAGCCGCTGCCCGCCGCCGCGCGGCCGACCGGCCCGGGGATCGGGGCAACGGGGGCCGGGCCGGCCACCGACGGGCCCGCGGGCCGGCCTGCGGTGGTGGCTCCGCGAGCGGCTGCCGGGCCGGCGGGCGACGTGGAGGGCCGGGCCGCCGGGGC
>NZ_QGSW01000414.1:0-6257 GCF_003176715.1 Micromonospora sp. S4605 | reverse complement strand
GACCGACACAGGAGGACCCGATGACCGTCACCCATGGCCGTCCGCTGACCGGGGAGATCACCGAGATCCTGGTGGCCCACTGTGGACTGGACCGGGACGCGGCCGCCCGCGCGCCGGCCGCGTCCCTGGAGGAGCTGGGCATGGACTCGCTGGCCCTGCTGGAGCTCTCCGCCGTGGTCGCCGACCGCTGGCAGGTGCAGATCCCGGAACAGGCCGCCCAGCTGAGCATCCCCGCCGTGGCGGAGCTGGTGGCCCGCCGGGCCGACCCGCCCGGACACACCGAGAACAGCGTGCTGATCGCGGCGCCCCTGCCGCTGGTCTGGGACGTCACCAACGACGTCGCCCGCTGGACCGAGCTGTTCACCGAGTACGCCCGGGTGGAGATCCTGCACCGCGACGGCGACACCGTGCGGTTCCGGCTCACCATGCACCCGGACGAGAACGGGATCGCCTGGAGCTGGGTCAGCGAGCGCACCGCCGACCCGGCGACCGGGCAGGTCCGGGCGCAGCGGGTGGAGACCGGGCCGTTCGAGTACATGCGGATCCACTGGCGCTACACCGGGGAGCCCGGCGGTACCCGGATGACCTGGGTGCAGGACTTCGCCATGAAGCCGACCGCACCGGTGGACAACGCCGGCATGACCGACCGGATCAACGCCAACAGCGCGGTGCAGCTGGCCGTCATCAAGGAACGGGTCGAACGGCTGGCCCGCGACGGCGCGCCGACCGGCGGCCCGACCGGCGCGGCGACCGGTGAGCCGAGCGGAGGCGACGATGAGTGAGCGGACCCTGCGGCTGGTCGCCGCGCGGGACGTACCGCCGGACCGGCGCCGCGGCGGTGAGCTGCGGGTCCTGCTCGGGCCGCGGACCGTCGGCAGCACCTCCGGCTTCATGGGGGTGGCGGCGCTCGCGCCGGGGGAGCGGATCGCCGAGCACTACCACCCCTACAGCGAGGAGTTCCTCTACGTGTGCCGCGGCGCGATCACCGTGGACCTCGACGACCGGCCGGTGCCGCTGGCCGCCGGGGAGGCGCTGCTCGTCCCGGTCGACGTCCGGCACCGGCTGCGCAACACCGGCGACGAGCCGGCCGAGGTGGTCTTCCACCTCGGTCCGCTGGCGCCCCGGCCCGAGCTCGGCCACGTCGACACCGAGCTGGCCGAGCATCGGGGCGGGTCGTGAGCGCGAGGAGTGAGCCGGGGTTGCGAGCCCCGCAGTCGCGAACAGAGGTGCCGTCGTGAGCGGGCGCCGCACGGTGGTGACCGGCATCGGGGTGGTCGCACCGGGCGGCGTGACCCGGGACCGGTTCTGGAAGGCGATCACCGAGGGACGTACCGCGACCCGTCGGATCACCTTCTTCGACCCGTCGCCGTTCCGGTCCCGGATCGCCGCCGAGTGCGACTTCGACCCGGTCGCCGCCGGGCTCACCGAGGCCGAGCGGCGCCGCGCCGACCGGTACGTGCAGTTCGCGCTGGCCTGCGCCGCCGAGGCGGTCGCCGACGCCGGCCTAGAGCTGACCGAGGCCGAGCGGGACCACGCCGGGGTGGTGCTCGGCACCGCCGTGGGCGGCACCATGGCGTTGGAGCAGGAGTACGTGCGGGTCAGCGACACCGGCCGCCGGTGGCTGGTCGACCACGCCCGCGGCGGCCCGTACCTGTACCAGGCGCTGGTGCCCAGCAGCCTGGCCGCGGACGTGGCCTGCAGGCACGGCCTGCACGGCCCGGCCCAGGTGGTCTCCACCGGCTGCACCTCCGGCATCGACGCCATCGGGTACGCCCACCAGCTGATCGTCGACGGCGAGGCGGACGTGGTGCTGGCCGGAGCCGCCGACTCGCCGATCTCCCCGGTCACCGTGGCGTCCTTCGACGCGATCAAGGCGACCAGCCCAGACAACGACGACCCGGCGCACGCCTCCCGGCCGTTCGACGCCGACCGGCAGGGCTTCGTGCTCGCCGAGGGCGCCGCGGTGCTGGTGCTGGAGGAGGCCGGGCACGCCCGGCGGCGCGGCGCGCACGTCTACTGCGAGGTGACCGGCTACGCCAGCCGCAGCAACGGCTTCCACATGACCGGGCTGCGGCCCGACGGGGTGGAGATGGCGCTGGCGATCAGCGCCGCGCTGGGCCAGGCCCGGATCGCCCCGGAGCAGGTCTGCTACGTCAGTGCGCACGGTTCCGGCACCCGGCAGAACGACCGGCACGAGACGGCGGCGTTCAAGCGGGCGCTCGGCGAGGCCGCGTACCGGGTGCCGGTCAGCTCGATCAAGTCCATGGTGGGGCACTCGCTCGGCGCGATCGGCTCGATCGAGATGGCCGCCTGCGCGCTGGCCATCGAGTACGGCGTGGTGCCGCCGACGGCCAACTGGGCCACCCGCGACCCGGAGTGCGACCTGGACTACGTGCCGAACGAGGCCCGCGAGCTGCCGGTGGACGTGGCCCTCTCGGTCGGCAGCGGCTTCGGCGGCTTCCAGTCGGCCATGGTGTTCCGCCGGCTGCCCCGGACGGTGCCGGCGTGACCGCCCGGGCCGTGGTCACCGGGATCGGCGTGGTGGCGCCGAGCGGCGTCGGCGCGGACGCCCACTGGCGGACCGTGTTGGCCGGCACCCGCCGGACCGGGCCGATCACCCTCTTCGACCCGGCCGGCTATCCCACCCGCTACGGCGGCGAGGTCCCCGGCTTCGACGCCGCCGGGTACGCGGACAACCGCCGGTTGGTGCAGACCGACCGGTGGACGCACCTGGCGTTCGCCGCCACCCGGCTGGCGCTGGCCGACGCCGGGCTGCCCGAACGGGCCCCCGACCCGTACGGCTGGGCGGTCACCCTGGCCAGCTCGTCCGGCGGCAACCTGTTCGGCCAGCGGGAACTGCAACGGCTCTGGGGTTCGCCGGCACGGACGGTCGGGGCGTACCAGTCGATCGCCTGGTTCTACGCGGCCAGCGTCGGCCAGCTCTCCATCCATCACCAGTTCAAGGGGCCGTGCGGGGTGCTGGCCGCCGAGTCCGCTGGTGGCCTGGACAGCCTGGCGCACGCGGTGCGGACCATCCGCCGGGGCACCCCGGTGGTGATCGCCGGCGCGACCGAGTGCCCGCTGAGCCCGTACGCGCTGGCCTGCCAGCTGCGCTCCGGGCTGCTCAGCGACGTCGCCGACCCGGAGCGGGCGTACCGGCCGTTCGACGTCGCCGCCAGCGGTTACCTGCCGGCCGAGGGCGGCGCGGTGTTCGTGGTGGAGGAACTCGGGCGGGCGCTGGCCCGGGGCGCCCGGATCTACGGCGAGGTGACCGGCTGGGGCGCCACCCACGACGGCGTGCACACCGGACCGGACGGCGCCGGCGACCCCCGGCAGTACGCCCGGGCTATCCGGCTGGCCCTGGACCGGGCCGGCGTCGAGCCGGCGGAGGTGGACGTGGTGCTGCCCGACGCGCTGGGCGTGCCCCGCTACGACCGCGCCGAGGCCGCCGCGCTGCGCGCCGTCTTCGGCACCCGCCCGCCGCCGGTGACCACGCAGAAGCCGCTCACCGGCCGGGCCCACCAGGGCGGTTCGGCGGTGGACGTGGCGACCGCGCTGCTCGCCTTCCGGCACGACACGCTGCCCGCCTCGGCCGGGCCGGACGAGGTGGCCGACGGCTGCGAACTGGACTTCCTGCGTGCCCACCGGCGGCCGGCGAGCCGGACCGCGGTGGTCTGCGCGCGTGGCTTCGACGGTTTCAACAGTGCCCTGGTGCTGCGCGGCGCGGTGCCGGCGGAAGGAGGGGCGTGATGACCGATCAACGGGCCCGGGTGGTGTTCCTGGTGCGGGTGCCGGCGGCCCGCACCGAGGCGTTCCTCGCCGCGTACGAGCAGATCCGCCACCAGGTCGCCGGCGGGGTGCCCGGGCACCTGGTGGACCAGGTCTGCCGCTCGGCCACCGACCCGGAGCAGTGGCTGATCACCAGCGAGTGGGCGGCGCTGGCCGACTTCGAGCGGTGGGAACGCAGCCCGGAGCACCGCGACCTGGTCCGCCCGATGCGGGAGTGCTTCACCGACGCCCGGTCGCTGCGCTTCCACATCCACGCCCAGACCCACTCCCAACCTCCCGCCCAGACCCCGGCCGAGCGCCCGGCCTGACGCCTCGGCGCCGTGCCGTCGTCGGCGGCGGGGCGGCCGGCCGCCGGATCCGGTGGCAGGCTGCGGGGATGAGCGAACGTGACCTGCCCGCGTTGACCCGGGCCGAGCAGGAGCTCGTCGAGCGGTACCTGCACATCGTCGACCTGGTCGCCCGGCTGAACCCGGCCCGGGACAGCGGCCATTTCGACCCGCTCGGCTGCGTGGTCGCCGCGCAGGCCCTCGCGGCCGAGGCGAAGGCGGTCGCCGCGGTCGCCGAGCTGATGCGCGAGCGCGGCGAGACGGAACTGCACGCCGGCACGCTGGCCCGCGCGATGCGGGCGATGGACGGCGAGCGGCGCACCGCCCGGGTGGTACTGCCACCGGCGCCCTGACCCCGCGGCGCGCCCGCCGAGGGCCGGGCCGGTCGAAGAGCACCATCGGCCGTACGGTCGGCAGTGCCCGCCATCCGCACGATGGGTCATCGTTTGGTAGCGTTCGGTGGGCATACGCGTCCGATCCTGCCCCGTCGAACGGGCCGTCGACAATCCGGCCAGCCGCTCGTTTTGATCTAGCCATTTGCATGTGGCAATGGATCCGAGCGCCGTCGTAGGGTTCCCCCGCAGCACCCCGACAAGCACTTTTCCTGGGCGGATCCCGCCCTGTTCGATGCTGGGCGGTGACGGCGGTGGCGACGGAGCAACCGACAGGAAACCCGTTGAAGACGGACCCGGAATGGGTCGACGAGGTGCTGCTGTCCGGCCCGGCCGACGGCGTCTGCCTGCGGCTGCCGGCGCCGGTCGACCGGGCCACCCTGCGCCGGCTGGTCGCCGACGCGCAGGCCGGGCTGGTCGCCGCCGGGCTGCGTCCCGGCGGGGCCGCCGCGCTGCGGCTGCCGCCCTCGTTGGCGTACGTGGTGCACCTGCTGGCCACCTGGCGGGTCGGCGCGCAGGCGATCCTGCTCGACCACCGGCTCACCGACCACGAGGTGGACCGGGCGCTGCGCCGGCTCACCCCGCAGGTGGTGGTGGCCCCGGTGCGCGCCGGCGGCGGGGCGCTGCGCGTCTTCGTCGACGTCACCGCCGGCGTCACCGGCTACGCCGACCGGCCCGCGGGCAGCGGGCACGCGGTGATCCAGCTCAGTTCCGGCTCCACCGGACCGTCCAAGGTGATCGGCCGCACCGCCGGCGACCTGGTCGCCGAGGTGCGGCGCTACACCCGCATCGACGGGGTGGCGCTGCCCGGCGAGCGGATCGTCCTGCTTCCCTCGATGGTGCACGTGCTCGGCCTGGTCGGCGGACTGCTGTACGGCCTGCACGCCGGGGTCGAGCTGGTCCCGCCGGAGCGGCTCAGCGGCGACGCCGTGCTCGCCGCCATCGCCGCCGCCGACACCCCGGCCACCGTGCTCGGCGTGCCGTTCCACATCGGACTGCTCGCCTCCACCCGGCCGGGCGGGCCGCTGCCCCAGTTCAAGCGGATGACCACCGGTGGGGAACTGGTACCGGCCGCGGTGGCCCGGGCGTTCACCGACCGCTTCGGCGTGCCGCTGGGCAACATGTACGGGATGACCGAGGTCGGGGTGATCGGCACCGACCTGTACGGGCGGCACCGGCCGGCGATCGCTCCGGCGCCCGGCATCGAGGTCCGGGCGGTCGACGGCGAACTCTGGGTCAGCTGCCCCGCCTCGCCGTACGTGGGGCTCAGCGACCCGACCCGGTGGGCGGACGGTTGGCTGCGCACCCGCGACGCCGGCACCGTCGACCCGGACACCGGCCTGGTCACCGTCCGCGGCCGGCTGGACTCGCAGGTGTCGGTGGGTGGGATGAAGGTCGACCTCACCGAGGTGGAGACCTGCGTCGCCGAACTGCCCGGAGTGGCCGCCGCGGTGGTGCTCTGGGACGACGGCATCACCGCGTACGTGCAGCCGGACGGGCCGCTGTCGGAGGAGGTGCTGGACAAGCTGCTCGCCGAGCGGCTGGCCGGCTACAAACGCCCTCGCGTGCTGCGGCTGCTCGATCAGCTGCCCCGCACCACCACCGGCAAGCTGGTCCGCTCCCCGGACGCGCTGCGCTCGGCGGCGACGCCATGACCGGTCCGCTGTACCAGCCCGACGTCAGCGTCCACCACGAGCACCTCGACGGCGATGACCTGCTGCGACCGCTGCCCGGCCGAGCCGACCTGCGG
>NZ_QGSW01000305.1:0-6315 GCF_003176715.1 Micromonospora sp. S4605 | reverse complement strand
CCCCACCGCAATGCGGACGGTCGCGCCCCAACCGACCCCCGCCAACGCACGAACCGGCAGCCGCAACGACACGACTCAGCCCGGCGCGGGTACAGCCCGCCAGCGTGGGACGGGCCGGTCAGACGCCCAGGTACCGCAGCACCGCGAGCACCCGCCGGCTGTACCCGGACGTCTGCGACAGGTCGAGCTTGTCGAAGATCGTGTTGATGTGCTTCTCGACGGCGCTCTGCGACACGTGCAGCCGTTCGGCGATGGTGGCGTTCGTGTGCCCCTGGGCCATGTGGTGCAGCACGTCCCGTTCGCGGGGCGTCAGCCGGGTCAGCGGATCGGCTGGTTCCGCGCCGGCGAGGACCCGGCGGACCACCTCTGGGTCCAGCGCCGTGGCGCCGGTGGCCACCCGGTCGAGGGCGTCGAGGAAGTCGTCGACCTGGGCGACCCGGTCCTTGAGCAGGTACCCGACACCCTCCGGGCGGTCGGCCAGCAGCCGCGTCGCGTACCGCCGCTCGACGTACTGGGAGAGCACCAGGACCGCGGTCGCCGGCCAGCGGCGCCGGATCTCCAGCGCCGACCGGAGGCCGTCGTCGGTGTTGGTGGGCGGCATCCGGACGTCGGTGACGACGACGTCGGGTCGGTGCCGTTCGACGGCGGTGACCAGTTCGTCGGCCGAGGCCACCGCGGCGACGACCTCGTGCCCCTCCTCGGCGAGCAGCCGGGCCAGCCCTTCTCGCAGCAACGCCGAGTCTTCCGCCAGCACTATCCGCACGGGAGCTCCGCGAGCACCGTGGTCGGCCCGCCGGCCGGGCTGTCCACCCGCAGCCGGCCGTCCAGGGCGGCCACCCGGCGGGCCAGACCGGTCAGGCCGGCGCCGGTGGGGTCGGCGCCGCCGACGCCGTCGTCGTGCACCCGCAGCCGAATGGTCCCCGCCCGACTCTCGACCTCCACGGTGATCAGCTTAGCCGCGGCGTGTTTCGCGGCGTTGGTGAGCGCCTCGCAGGCCACGAAGTAGAGCACCGTCTCGACGGGACGGTCGGGGCGGGTCGCCACGTCGTACCGGATGCGCACCGGGATGTCGGAGCGGTCCGCGACGACGCGGAGCACCTCCCCCAGGTCACCGTCGTCGAGCGCCGACGGGTAGACCCGCCAGGCCACCTCGCGCAGCTCGCCGATGGCCCGCTGGGCATCCTGGTGCGCCTGGGCGATCAGGGCGGCGGCACGCTCGGGGTCGCGGCTGCGCCGGGCCCGGCCGAGCAGCATGCCGAGGGCGACGAGGCGCTGCTGGAGACCGTCGTGCAGGTCCCGTTCGATGCGCTGCCGTTCGGCGTCCACGGCGGCGACGACCTCGGCGCGGCTGGTGGTCAGCTCGCGGACCCGCCGTTCCAGTTCGGCCCGGGAGCCGGCGCCGAGCAGCCGGTGGGCGAGCCGGACGTCCAGCGCCGCGATGCTGGCGACGGCCTGGACGTTGACCAGCAGCAGCGCGGCGCCGATGACGACCTGCACCAGGGCGTCGGCGGGTTCGAGCGTGCCGCGCAGCACGGCCCACAGCACGATCACCGCCAGCACCACGCCGACGGCGAACAGCCCGTACGCCAGCGCGCCGAGCGCACCGGGCAACAGCCGGGCGGCCAGGTAGCCGACGTCGCGCCAGCCCCGCGTCGCCGGCCCGCCCGGGGCCACCCCGGCGGTGAGGAAGCCGGCCAACCGGCGGCGTTCCAGTCGAACCAGCTCGGCGGCGTACCGCAGGATCGCGGCGTGCGCCCGGCGGCGGGCCGGCGGGACGACCGCCGCGACGGCGACCGCGACGGCCGCGACGACCAGGAACAGCAGTTCACCGGCGGCGGTCAGGATCCCGGCGGCGACGCCGATCGGCACGCTGGCCACGCGCGGCAGCGCGGGCTCGGGCCGCTCCGCCGGGTTCACTGCACCCCGTCGTAGTCCCAGCCGCTGTGCTGGCTGTCGGTGTAGGCGCTGCGGTAGATGGTGCCCCGCCCGGTCGGGTCGGGCACGCCGGCAGCCGGCGGCGCGGGCGGCGGCGCGACGGGCTCCGCGCCCGCCCTGGCCCGCCGGCGCAGCCGGGAGACGACGAACCAGCCGAGGGCGGCCACGCAGGCGACGATGACGACGTTCTGCAGGGCGCCGACGTACCCCTCGACGAGGTGCCAGTTGTCGCCGAGCAGGTAGCCGGCGAGCACGAAGGTGCTGTTCCAGATCAGGCTGCCCAGCGTGGTGTAGACGACGAAGGTCCAGACCGGCATCCGCTCCACGCCGGCGGGGATGGAGATCAGACTGCGGAAGATCGGGATCATCCGCCCGAAGAAGACCGCCTTGACCCCGTGCTTCAGGAACCACGCCTCGGTCCGGTCGACGTCGCTGAGCTTGACCAGCGGCAGCCGTTCCGCGATGGCCCGGACCCGCTCCCGGCCCAGCGCGGCGCCGATCCAGTAGAGCGCGAGCGCGCCGAGCAGCGAGCCGAGGGTGGTCCAGAAGATCGCGCTGACCACGCTCATCCGGCCCTGGCCGGCGACGAAGCCCGCCAGCGGCAGGATCACCTCGCTCGGGATCGGCGGGAACAGGTTCTCCAGAGCGACGGCCAGGCCGGCGCCCGGGCCGCCGAGCCGTTCCACCAGGCCGGTGACGTAGCCGACCAGCCCGTCCTGGGGTGGTTCGGCCTGACCGGTGGCGGCGAGCAGGGCGTGCGGCGCGCTACGAATCATGGCCCACACGCTACGAACCGTTCCTGAGAGCCCGCCATGGGGCCGGCCGTCGATCCCGGCGGGCGGTCCGCACCGGCCGGGGTGCGGAAAACCACAGGGTCGCCGCCTATCCTGCGGGTCCGTCGTGGAGAGGAGCCGCCATGCGTACGCCGTTGCGCATCGTCGTCGCGCAGCCGCCCTGTGTGGCGTACGACGTCGGGGTGAACGCGGCGACGCACGCCGCGACGGTCCGCGCGGCGGACGCCCGGGTGGTGGTCTTCCCCGAGCTCTCGCTGACCGGCTACCTGCTGGACGCCCCGCCGGTGGACGTCGACGACCCTCGGCTCGGGCCACTGGTCGAGGCGTGCGCCGACACCGGCACGCTGGCTCTGGCGGGTGCCCCGGTACGCGGTGACCACATCGCCATGCTGGCCGTGGACGGCACCGGGGCGCGGGTGGCGTACCGGAAGATGTGGCCCGGTGGGGCGGAGGGCGAGCGCTTCTCCCCCGGGCCGGCGCCGGCGGTGCTGACGGTGGACGGCTGGCGGCTGGGGCTGGCGATCTGCCGGGACACCGGGATCGCGGAGCACGCGGCGCGGACCGTGGCGCTCGGCGTCGACGGCTACGTCGCGGGTGTCCTGGAGCACGCCCGGGACGCGGTGGTCGTCGCGGAGCGGGCGCACCGGATCGCCACCACGCACCGGGTGCACGTGGCGGTGGCCAGCTTCGCCGGGTCGACCGGCGGCGGGTACGCCGAGGCGGCCGGCGGGTCGGCGATCTGGGCGCCGGACGGCACGGTGCTCGCCCGGGCCGGCGACGCGCCCGGCGGGACGGCCGGCGCGACCCTCGGCTGAGTCCGCACCCGGCGGGAGGCCCGTCACCCGTGCCGGGCCGCCCGGACCGCGACCGCCCGGGCCGTCTCGTGGTGCGCGGCGGCCCGCTCGGGGTGGCCGAGGGCGGCGGCGAGGTCACCGAGGTGCCGGGCCACCGGGCCGAGGCTGAGCACGCCGCTGCCCGCCCCGGCCAGCTCGCCGGCGGCGGGAAGCAGTTCGGCGTAGGCGTACCGCATGGTGGCCTTCTCGTCGAGGGCGAGCGCGGCACGGGCGGCGAGGCAGAGCCGGGCCTCGCGGAGCAGGTCGTGCGGCGACTCCGGCAGGGCACGCAGCGCCTCGGCGGCCTCGTCGCGGCGGCCGGCCCGGAGCAGCACCAGCGGCCGGGCCCACGGCTGGTACGGCCCGAAGTCCCAGCCCGCCCAGTCGTCCGGGTCCCCTGGTTCGCCCGCTCCGGCGGCCGGCCGACCCGCCTCGTCGTCCGGCCCGGTCAGCCGCAGGCAGAGCAGCGCCAGGGCGAGCAGCCCCTGCTCCATGCCGGGCATCCCGCTGCCGGCGAGGCGGGCCTGGGCGGCGCGGTACCGGACCTCCGCGGCGGCCGGTTGCCCGTCCACGGCCAGCCGCAGGGCCGCGTACCAGTCGGTGAGGACGCCGACCAGCGGCAGGTCGTACCGCTCCGCGAGGCGGTCGGCGGCGCCGGCGTGGGCGTCCGCGGCGGCGAGGTCGGCGAGCGCGCAGTGCGCCTGGAGCAGGACGAGGTGACCGAGGACCTCGAAGCTCACCAGCTCGTGCCGGGCGGCCAGGTCGACCAGTTCGGCGCCGATGCGGGCGCGTTCGGCCGCGAGGCCGGTGCGGGCGAAGGTGTGCAGGTAGCGGGCGTTCAGCGCGACCGCCAGCAGCCCCGGGTCCGCCAACTGGCGGGCGATGGCCTCCGCCTCGTCGGCCGCCGACCGGCCCCGGTCGGTGGTGGTGCCGCGCAACTCCAGGGCGAGGGTGCTCAACAGCCGGCTGCGCCGTTCCGGCCCGGTCCCGCCGGGTGCGGCCAGCGCCCGCTCGACGGCCCGGACCAGTTGCCGGGAGAGCTGCTCGTCGTCGTTGCGGGTCCAGCTGGCGGGCACGTCGTACGCGGTCAGCAGGCGGGTGGTCAGGTCGGGGTCGTCGAGCCGGGCGGCGGTGGCGAGCGCGCCGGACCGGAGCCGGCGGGCCTCGTCGAGGTGACCGGTGACGGCGAGCGCCCGGCCCAGACCCATCACGGCCGCCAGCCGCCCGCGTACGTCGGCGCCGCCCGCCCGGTCGTGGGCGGCGACCGCCTGTCGCCACAGCCGGGCCGCCTCGTGCGGGCTGAACCGGCGTTCGGCCTGCTCGGCGGCGGCCCGGGCGTAGCGCGCGGCGCGCGGCGCGGTGGCCCGGCCGGCGGCGTGGGTGAAGTGGTGCGCCAGGGTGGCGACGTCCTCCGGGTGCAGCCGTTCGACGGCCGCACCGGCGGCGGCGTGCCATCCGGCGCGGCGCGGCGCGGACAGGTCGCGGTAGAGCGTGTCCCGCACCAGGATGTGGGTGAACCGCAACTGCCCGTCGGCTCCGTGCTCGGTGAGAAAGCCGGCGTGCAGGGCGTGGTCCAGCGCGTCGAGCACGGTCGCCGGGTCACCGTTCAGCGCGGCCAGCACCTCCGGGTCGACGTCGCGGCCGAGGACGGCGGCCTGGCGCAGTACGGTCTGCGCGGCGTCCGGCAGCCGGCCCAGCCGGTGCCGGATGACGTCCCGCACCCCGGCGGGCACCTCGCGCAGCGCCGCGTCACCCTCGGCGGCGAGCAGCCGCGCCAGTTCCCGGACGAAGAACGGGTTCCCGCCGCTGCGCTGGTGGATCAGGTGCACCGCGGCGGGGTCGAGGTCCGGCCCGGCGACCGCGCGGGTCAGCTCGCCGGTCGCCGGCTCGGCGAGCCCGCCCAGGTAGACCCGGACCGGCTCGGTCCGGGCCACCCGGGCCAACGCCGCGGTCAGCTCGGGACCGATCTCGCCGGCCCGGTACGTGCCGACGACCAGCACCGGCCCGGTGACCGGTTCGGGCTCGCCGACCAGGGCGGTCAGCAGGTCCAGGGTGTCCGGGTCGGCGCGGTGCACATCGTCGACGACCAGCAGCACCGGCGCCCTGACGGCGGCCGCGGTCACCAGCGCGGCGACGGCCCGGTGCAGCCGGAACCGGCGCGCCACCGGGTCCTCGACCCGGTCCGGACCGGGCTCCGGGACGCCGCCCGCCGGGGGTGGACCGCCGGCCGGTGGGGTCGCCGGTGCTCCTTGCCCGGTCGGCGCCGGTCCGGGCCCGGTCTGCGCCGGTGCGCCGGGCCCGGTCCCCGCCGGCTCGGGAGACCCGACGGCTGCCGTGAGGGCGTCGGTGAGCTGGGTCCACGGTCCGGCGACGGGGGCACCTTCGTACTCGGGGCTGCGGCCCCACGCGGTCGTCCAGCCGGCGGCGGACAGGTGGCGGGCGAGCGCGTCGGCGAGCGCTGTCTTGCCGGCGCCGGCGTCACCGGAGACCAGCGCGAGCGCGGGCCGGCCGCGCTGGACGACCCGCTCGGCTGCCTGCCGCAGCTGGCCAAGCTCCTCACCCCGACCGACGAACGGCCGCCGGCCTGCCGGCCCCGTGACCGCCGGCGCCCGCCCCGCGACCTGCTCCGGGCCGCCGACCGGCCTCCGCCCCGCAGCCTGCCCTGGCCCGCCGACCGGTCCTGGCCCACCGGCCGGTTCTGGGCCGCCGACCGGGGCCGGCTGGCCGGCGGCCGTTCGTCGGTCGGGGTGAGG
>NZ_QGSW01000316.1:0-6326 GCF_003176715.1 Micromonospora sp. S4605 | reverse complement strand
GGTGGGGACCAGGAGGGCGTGCAGGGTGGTCGGGTCGTCCACTTCGGGCAGGTCCCGGGCGGCGAGCCAGGCTGCGGCGGCCGCGCCGTCGCCGGCCGAGTGCAGCGGCGCGTCCGGCCAGCGCCGGGCCGCCTCGTCGCGGACGGCGGCGGCGAGCGGGGTGTCGCCGGTGAGCAGCCCGCCGCCGAGCACGATCGGGGTGAGCGTGCCGGCCGGCCGGATCCGGGTGACGCTCTCCGCGAGGTGACCGGCGGCCTCGGCGATCAGCGCGCGCCCGGTCGGTTCCCCGGCGATCGCGGCGGCGACCACACGCGGGGCCAGCCGGGCCAGTTCGACCGGCGGGCGCCGGGTGACCGCCTGGATCAGCGTGTCGACGGTGTCCCGGGGGCGGGCCGCCAGCTCGGGGGTGCCGAGCAGGTCGGTGAGCACCTGCTGGCCCAGCGCGTCGGGTGCCCGGCCGGAGTCCAGGTCGGCCAGCAGCCGGCGGACCGCCTCGCGGCCGAGCCAGAATCCGGAGCCGGCGTCGCCGAGCAGCCAGCCGTGGCCGTCGGCCACCCGGTCCAGGCGCAGCTCGTGGACCTGGGCGGCGATCGCGCCGGTGCCGGCGATGATTACCGTGCCGTCCGGGGCGGCGGTGCCCGAGGCGTACGCGACGAGGGCGTCGCCGTGCACCGCGTACGGGCAGCGCAGGCCGGCGTCGTGCCAGGCCCGGTCGAACGCCGCCCGGCCGGCGGGGTCGGCGAGCAGCCGCCCGGCTCCGGCGAGGCCGATGGTGCCGGCGCGGACCCGGGTGGGGTCGGTGTCGGCGAGCGCGCCGCGCAGCGCGGTGAGGAGTTCGGCGGCGGCCCGGTCGGCGCCGTGGCTGGTCGGGTTGCCGCCGCCGGCGCGGCCGTCGCCCAGTCGCCGGCCGTCCAGGGTGAGGGCGGTGGCGCGGGTGGACGTACCCCCGACGTCGAGACCAACCACGACGGTGTCGGACATCGGCTCGGGCCCCTCCTGCTGCGCTGCTGTGGCGCATTCATGCTGGTCGGCCGGGTGCCGGCAGGCAAGGTCGGTGACCGCCGGGCGGCTGTGCGCCAGGTAACAGTTTGAAAACTTCGCCCACAGCCTTGACACGGAGGGGCCGTCAGTAAGAACTTTTACCACTAACAGTTAACAGTCTTTTCCGAAAGGCGTCCCATGGTTGATCACGAGGTGGACACCTCCGCGGGGACCGCGGTGGTCGACGCCGACGCGTTCGACCGACGGGGCGCGCTGCCCTCCGACGGCGTGCTGGCCCGGGTGCGCGCCGGCGTCGACGAGCTGACCGGCGCGCTGCGCCGGGTCGCCGAGCACGTGCTGAGCGACCCGGAGGCGGCCGCCAGAGCGACCATAGTGGAACTGGCGGAGCGAAGTGGTACCTCGCCGGCCACGATCACCCGGTTCTGCCGGGCGATGGGCTTCGAGGGCTACGCCGACCTGCGGCTGGGCATCGCCGCCGAGACCGGGCGGGCCCGCTCGGCGGGCTGGACCGTCGACATCGGACGGGAGATCCAGCCCAACGACCCGCTGGAGCGGGTGCTCGACCAGATCATGGCCGCCGACACCCGGGCGATGCACGACACCGCCGCCCTGCTCGACCTCGCCGAGGTGGAGCGGGCCGCGGTGGCCATCGCCGGAGCCTCCCGGGTGAACATCTTCGGCGCCAGCGGCAGCGCGCTGGTCGGCGAGGAGATGCAGTTCAGCCTGCACCGCATCGGGGTGGCCGCGTGGGCCTGGAACGACGTGCACTCCGGGCTCGCCTCGGCCGCGCTGCTGCGCCCCGGCGACGTGGCGCTCGGTATCTCGCACACCGGGCAGACCCGGGAGACCATCGAGGTGCTCGCCGAGGCGGGCAGCCGCGGCGCCACCACCGTGGCGCTCACCGGCTTCCCCCGCTCGCCGCTGGCCGAGCTCGCCGACCTCGTGCTGGTCACCGCCAGCCAGGCGACCACCTTCCGGCCGGACGCGCTCTCCGCGCGGCACCCGCAGCTGGTCGTGCTCGACCTGCTCTACATCGCGGTGGCCCAGCGCACCCACGACCGCGCCCACGCGGCCTTCCGGCGTACCGCCCAGGCCGTCGACGGGCACAAGGCCGCGAGGGAGGCCCGCGCATGATCAGCGCCCAGGGGTACGCGGAAGCGGTCCGTCCGGTGCTCGACCGGCTGGTCGACACCAGCGCGGACGGGATCGCCACGGCGGCCGACCTGATCGCCGCGAGCCTGCGCGCCGGCGGGGTGCTCCAGGCGTTCGGGGCCGGGCACTCCGAGGCGTTCGCCGCCGAGCTGGTCGCCCGGGCCGGCGGCCTGGTCCCCACCAACCGGCTCTCCATCCACGACCTGGTGCTGCACGGCGACGCCCCGCGCGACGTGCTCGCCGATCCGAAGCTGGAGCGCGACCCCACCATCGCCCACCAGCTGTACGCCCTGGCGGCCCCCCAGCCGCAGGACGTGTTCGTGGTGGCGTCCCAGTCCGGCATCAACGGCTCGGTGGTCGAGCTGGCGGCGCTGGTCACCGGGCGCGGTCACCCGTTGATCGCGGTCACCTCGGTCGAGCACACGGCACGGGTCGCCCCGCGGCACCCGTCCGGCCGGCGGCTCGCCGACCTCGCCGACGTCGTGCTGGACAACGGCGCGCCGTACGGCGACGCACTGCTGCCGCTCGAGGGCGGCGGCGCGGTCTGTGCGGTCTCCTCGGTCACCGCGGCGCTGCTGGCGCAGCTGCTGACCGCCGAGGTCGTACGACGGTTCCACCAGGCCGGAGAGGTACCCCCTATCTACCTCTCCGCCAACGTCCCCGGTGGGGACGAGCACAACCTCGCCCTCGAGTCGCGGTACGCCGGGCGCCTCCGGCGGACCGCCTGACCCGAACACCTCAAGGAGAGACGACGATGTCGATTACCCCCGAGAACCCGGCCGACCTGAGCCGCCGGACCGTGCTGCGTCGGGCCGCCGCCGTCGGCCTGCTCGCCACCCCGGCCGCCGGCCTGCTGAGCGGCTGCGTGGCCGGCGGCGACGACGAGCCGACCGAGCAGGCCGCCGGCGAGAAGTCCGCGGAGAACCCGCTGGGCGTCAAGGAGGACGCCGCCCTGGAGGTGGTCATCTTCAACGGTGGCCTGGGCACCAAGTACGCCACCGACGTGCACATCCCGTCGTACAAGAAGAAGTTCCCGAAGGCGGAGGTGAAGTTCTCCCAGGCCGAGGAGATCGCCACCGTCCTGCAGCCGCGGTTCACCAGCAACACCCCGCCGGACATGGTCAACAACGCCGGCTCGAAGCTGATGGACCAGGGCGCGCTGGTGCAGGCCGGCCAGGTGCAGGACCTCACCGAGCTGTTCGACGCCCCGTCGCTGGACAACCCGGGCACGAAGGTCAAGGACACCCTGATCCCCGGCACCGTCGAGCAGGGCACCTTCAACGGCAAGCCGTACGTGCTCAACTACGCCTTCACCGTCTTCGGCCTCTGGTACGACAGCGCGCTGTTCCAGAAGAACGGCTGGACCCCGCCGAAGACCTGGGCCGACTTCACCGCGCTCTGCGACAAGATCAAGGCGGCCGGCATCACCCCGTACTCGTACGCCGGGGCGAACGCCGCGTACTACCAGTACCTGGTCATCCTGACCAGCGCCGCCAAGATCGGCGGGCCGGACGTGCTGAAGAACATCGACAACCTGGAGGACGGCGCCTGGCAGGCGGAGCCGGTGAAGCAGGCCGCCGCGGCCTGGGCCGAGATCGGCGCCAAGTACGGCAACAAGGCGCACCTGGGTCTCAAGCACACCGAGGTCCAGCTCCAGCAGAACCAGGGCAAGGTGGCGTTCTACCCGAGCGGCTCCTGGCTGGAGAACGAGCAGGCCAAGGACACCCCGCCCGGCTTCAAGTACGCGGTCATGCCGGTGCCCAGCGTGACCACCTCGGACAAGCTGCCGCAGACCGCCATCTACGCCGCGGCCGGCGAGATGTACTTCGTCGCCTCGAAGGGCAAGAACCCGCGCGGCGGCATGGAGTACCTGCGGCACATGCTCTCCAAGGAGGGCGCGAAGGGCTTCACCGAGCTGACCAAGGTGCTCACCGTGGTCAAGGGCGCGGTCGACGGCCTGGAGATCTCGCCCGGTCTCACCAGCGGCAACGCCATGCTGTCGGCGGCCGGCAGCGACTACTTCGCCTACCGCTTCGACACCTGGTACAAGAAGCTCGACGACGAGGCGCGGGCGGCCACCAACGAGCTGATGTTCAACGGTGGCACCGCTGACAAGTTCTGCGAGCGGATGCAGAAGGTGGCGGACGCGGTGAAGAAGGACTCCTCGATCGAGAAGTTCAAGCGCTGAGCCGGGCGTAGGAACGAGCGGAGACGACAACCATGCGGCATGGCAGGTACCCGTTCATCGTCGGCTTCCTGGCGGTGCCGGTCGCGATCTACGTGACCTTCGTCATCGGGCCGTACGCCCAGGCGTTCTATCTCGCCACCACCAACTGGCGGGGGGTGAGCGCCAACCCGAAGTTCATCGGTCTGGAGAACTTCGAACGGCTGCTGTCCGACGACATCTTCTGGAAAGCGGTCCGGCACCACGGTGTCCTGCTGCTTGCCATGCCGCTGCTCACGATCGCCCTCGCGCTCTTCTTCGCCTTCATGCTCAACGTGGGCGGGGGGAGCCGGGGCGGCGTGATGACCGGGGTCTGGGGGTCGAGGTTCTACCGGGTGGTGTTCTTCTTCCCCCAGGTCCTGGCCGTGGTCATCGTCGGTGTGATCTTCAGCCGGGTGTACGCCCCGGACGACAGCGGCCTGCTCAACGGCGCGCTCGGGCTGTTCGGGTTCGACCCGGTGCTGTTCATGGCCGACCCGGACATCGCGCTCTGGTCGATCATCGGCGTGCTGGTCTGGCAGGCGGTCGGCTTCTACGTGGTGCTCTTCTCCGCCGGCATGGCGTCAGTGCCGAAGGACATCTACGAGGCGGCCACCATCGACGGGGCCGGCCGGTCGGCGATGTTCTTCCGGATCACCCTGCCGCTGCTCTGGGACACCCTCCAGGTGGCCTGGGTCTATCTCGGCATCGCCGCGTTCGACGCGTTCGCCATCGTGCAGGTGCTCTCGGTCGACCAGGGCGGCCCGGACGGGGCGACCACGGTGCTGGGCATGGAGATCTACCGCAACGCGTTCAGCTACTCCCAGTTCGGCTACGCCTCGGCGATGGGTGTGGCGCTGTTCTTCCTGACGATCACGTTCGCGGCGCTCACCCTGCGCGTCAGCCGGCGTGACACGATCGAGCTGTAAGGCGGGGTACGCATATGAGCGAGCACAGCGAGCGAATCATCAGGCTCAGTCGGTTGGTGCCTCGTGGCGGCACGGAGCGAAGCGGAGTGCCGGCATGAGCACAGAGATTGCTCCGAGCGCGCCGGCGGCCCCGGCCGGCCCCGGCAAGCCAGACACCCGGCGCCGACTCGGCCGGCGCGGGCAGCGCGACGAGGTCGGCCTGCTCAGCGGCCTCGGGCACATCGCCCTGCTGGTCTGGGCGGTCCTGGTGGTGGCGCCGCTGCTCTGGACGATCCTCGCCTCGTTCAAGAGCAACACCGAGATCTTCCTCGGCAGCCCGTTCGCGCTGCCCGACGTGTTCAACTTCGACAGCTACGCCCGGGCGTGGAGCGAGGCGAACGTCGGGCGGTACTTCCTCAACAGCGTCCTGGTGGTGTCGCTGAGCACCGCCGGCACCATGCTGTTCGGGTCGATGGCCGCGTACGTGCTGGCCCGCTACCCGTTCCCGGGCAACCGGGCGATCTACTACCTGTTCGTCTCGGGCCTGGCGTTCCCGGTCTTCCTCGCCCTGGTGCCGCTGTTCCTGGTGGTCAACAACCTGGGTCTGCTGAACACCTACACCGGTCTGATCCTGGTCTACATCGCGTACTCGCTGCCGTTCACCGTGTTCTTCCTGGCCGCGTTCTTCAAGACGCTGCCGCAGTCGGTGGCGGAGGCGGCGATGATCGACGGCGCGTCGCACACCCGGCTGTTCTTCCGGATCATGATGCCGATGGCCCGCCCGGGCCTGGTCAGCATCGCGATCTTCAACATCATCGGCCAGTGGAACCAGTACCTGCTGCCGGTGGCGCTGATGCAGGGCGAGGGCGCCGACCAGAAGTGGGTGCTCACCCAGGGCATCGCCAGCATCTCCACCTCGGCCGGCTACGAGGCGGACTGGGCGGCACTCTTCGCCGCGCTCACCCTGTCGATCCTGCCGATGATCGTCGTCTACGCGATCTTCCAGCGGCAGATCCAGTCCGGCCTCACCTCCGGCGCCGTCAAGTAACCCTGTCCCTTAT
>NZ_QGSW01000043.1:0-6375 GCF_003176715.1 Micromonospora sp. S4605 | reverse complement strand
GGACAGGCCGGCGGTGCGTCCGCGCGGGTGAGGGGGGTCGACCCCGCGCGGACGCCGGCTCAGCGCAGGCCGTACGCGTCGATCACGGTCTGGTCGACGACGTTGCCGGCGCGGTCGGCGGCATGCACCCGCAGTGACACCGCTCCCGTGCCCGCCGGCACCAGCGCGGTGTACCGGGTGCCCGAGCCGCGCACCGGCGCCGACCGCCAGGTCGCGCCGGAGTCGAAGGACACCTCCACCCGCAGGCTGGTGCCCGTCGGCGCCGGTACGCCCGCCGGCTGGCGCAGCGTCAGGCCGATCCGGTGCCCGTGCCGGCCGGACACCTCGCCGCGCAGGTCGGCCGGGACCTGGTAGTCCACCTGCAGCAGCGGCAACGGCTTCGCCCCGTCGCCGGCCGGCCGGGCCGAGCCGAACTGCCAGCTCGTCTCGGTCCGGGTGGCCCAGCGCCACTCCTCCGACGACCGGCGGGTGGTCAGGTCCAGCCGGTACCGGGCGGCCTGCGGGGTGGTGGCCACCGGCGCCCAGCCGCCGCCGAAGTCGGCGATCTGCTGGCCGTCCCGGCTGAGCCGGGCCTCGACCACGTCCTGCTCCTCGCTGGTGCCGGCGACGCCGTAGTGCCCGTCGGCGTCGACGAACTCGGCGACCCGCAGGTCCAGGGTGTCCCCGGTGCGCCGCGGCACCGGGGCGCCGGCGGCCGGCACGGCCGGCCGGACGACCGGCGCGTGCCAGGTCTCGGTGTCCCGGTCGGCGCCGGCGTACCGGCGCGGCTGCTGGGTCAGCCCGCCGAGCAGCCGGCCCCAGCTCGACCAGGTGAGCCGGTGGATCACCCGCTGCTGCCACCACGAGTCGCCGGCGCTGACCAACTCCTGCCGGGTGCTGCCGCTGCGCACGATCCGCTGGTCGTCGTTCCAGGAGTACTCCTGCCAGGGACGCCAGCCGAACCGCTGCTCCTTTGTCCAGTCCAGTCCGCCGGTGTCGGCGTAGTGCGCGGTCACCTCGGCGGTGTTCGCCGCGGTCACCTTGTGCACGATCCGCTCCGGCACCCGGCCCTTCGATACCTGGAACACGTCGTACAGGTACGGGCTGTCCACGGTCAGCGTCAGGTCCAGCGTCGCGCGCCCGGTGCGGGCCGCCGCGATCATCCGCTGGCCGTCGTCGTACGCCACCACCATGGCCGGGACGGGCAGCCGGTCACCGACCGGGTTCCAGACCGTCCACGCGCTCCAGTCCGCCGGGCGGACGATGAGCACCACCGCCACGCCGGCCGCGGCGGCCGCGGCGACCTGCTCCTCCTCCGAGCGCTCCGGATCGGTGGTGAGCAGCGCGGCGGCGCCCCGGGCCCGGGCGAGTTCGGCGGCGGTGCCGGTGCCGGCCCAGACCAGCGGCAGCTTCCGCCGCCCGGTGGGGGCCGGGGACTGGTGCAGCAGGTTGATGTCCAGCGGGCCGGCCACCTTGCTGACCGTGGCCTCCACCATCGGCTTCACCAGCTGCCAGCGGGAGGAGAACTCGAACTCGCCACGGCTGACCGCCCGGGTCGGGGTCACGTTCACCTGCTGGATGGTGCTGAACGTCATCACGCCGTGGTCGACCTGCCGGCCGTTGCCGAAGACGCGGTGCTCGTAGAAGCTGATCGCCGCGCGCTGCTCCGCCGGCTCTGGCGTCTCGATCCGCACCGGCGTGCCCTTGCGCGGGTCGAGCAGCACGGTGAGGTCCCGGTCGACCGTCAACTCCGGGTCGGTGACCAGGGTGATCTGCTCGTCCAGCGGGGCGCCGTGCTCGATCAGCGCCTGGAGCAGGTACGGCCCCTCCTCGACCTGCACCTGCACGTCGCCGCCGAAGGTGTAGAGCAGCCGGTCCGACTCGGGGTGCTCGCCGAAGAGGGTGATGACCGGCGCCGGGCCGGGCTCTCCGGTGATGCCGAGCGCGCGGAGGGTCACGGTGTGCTGCGGTCCGCTGAGGGTGAACCCGACGGCGGTCCGTACCGTGACGCCGTCTGCGCCGGTCGCCACCAGCCAACCGCCGTGCGGGCCGCGGTCCAGCTTGGCCGGGTCGGCCCGCAGCGGCACGGCGACGCTGCCGCCGGCCGGCACGGTCACCTCGGCCGCGCCGACGGACACGCCGTCGGCCTCGGCCGCGCCGCTGTCCAGGTTGCGCAGCTCCAGGCCCAACCGCAGGGTCTGCGCCGCCGCGGTGCCGTTGGTGTACGTGACGGTCCGCTCCGCGGTCGCGTCGCCGGTCAGCCGGCCGAAGTCGGCCGTGGCCGAGCCGTACACCCGCTGGCCCAGCGCCCGGGGCACGTCGACCCGGCCGCCGCCCTGCTCGTAGACGGTCAGCTCGGGGTTGCCCTTCGCGGTGCTGACCAGCGCGTCCTTGAGCTGCCCGGCGGTCCAGTCCGGATGCTCCTGGGCGAGGATGGCGGCCGCGCCGGCCACGTGCGGGGTGGCCATCGACGTGCCGGACGCCCCCGTGTACGCCTCCCCCACCGGCGCGCCCATGCCGGTGCCGGCGGCCCGGGCGGCGACGATGCCGACGCCCGGCGCGGTGATCTCCGGCTTCAGGCCGCTGTCACCGATCCGGGGACCACGGCTGGAGAAGTCGGCCAGCTGGTCGGCGCGGTCCACCGCGCCGACGGTGAGCGCCGCGGTCGCCGCGCCCGGGGCGCCGACGGTGCGGGCCGCACCCTCGTTGCCGGCGGCGACCACGAAGAGCGCGCCGGTCTGCGCGGTCAGGTCGTTGAGCGCCTCGCTCATCGGGTCGGTGCCGTCGGTGGGGCCGCCGCCGAGGCTCATGTTGACCACCTTCGCGCCGGAGTGCACGGCCCACTCCATGCCCGCGATGATCGCCGACTCGTACCCGCTGCCGCCGTCGTCGAGCACCTTGCCGACGAGCAGCCGCGCGCCGGGTGCCACGCCCTTGCGCAGCCCGTCGGAGGCCGCGCCGCTGCCGGCGATGGTGGCCGCCACGTGGGTGCCGTGGCCGTGCCCGTCGCGGGCGCTCCCGGTGCCGGAGAAGTCCTGGCTCTCGGCGATCCGGCCGGCCAGGTCCGGGTGGTCGGCGTCGGCGCCGGTGTCGAGCACGGCGACCCGCACCCCGGCGCCGTCCCGGCCGGCGGCCCAGGCGGTCGGCGCGCCGATCTGCGGCACGCTGTGCTCCAGCGCCGGTCGGACCCGTCCGTCCAGCCAGACCTGGGCGATGCCGGCGCCGAGCCGGGCCGGGCCGTCGCCCGCGGTACGAGCGGCCGGCGCGGCCCGCAGCGCGGTCCACAGGCCACCGAGCTCGCCCTTGCCGACCCGCAGCGCGGCGCCGTTGATGCTCTCCAACGGCCGCGTGCCGGTGGCCCCGGCGAGCGGGCGGATCCGACCGGCGGCCGGCTCCTGGTACCGCACGATCAGCGGCAGCGCGCCCTGGTCGGCGTCGCCGTAGCCGTCCGCGGCCAGCTCCTGCACGTCGAAGAGGTCCGGGTCGAGCACCCCGGCGGACAGGTACGGCACGACGTCGCTGGGCAGCACCCGCACCCCGCCGTCGACCTCGATGGTCTGGAAGGTGACCCGCTCGCGGCCGGGGCCGGGGCGGACGGTGGCGGCCACCCGGCCGGGCGCGGCCGAGGTCAGCTCGACCTGGTCACCGGTGATCAGGGTGATCCGGACGGGCGCGGCACCGCCCGGGCACACCCGCCCCGGGCGGGTGTGCCCGGGGTCGGGCCGGTGGGTCGGTCGGGCGGGGCGGCGGACGCCGGGGCGGCGAGTCCGACCACCAGCGCGCCGACCGCGCCGGCGGCGAGCCAGCGTGGGGGCCAGTGCATGGATGAGCTCCTCTACTCCAGGGCCGGCACCGGTGGGAAACCGACCGATCGGAGTCTGCGACGGAGATCATCGTGTGGTCACTAGCGACGGTTGCCGTACCGGCGACATGTCGCCAGGTGGACACGCGCGCGAGGGCGGGTGTCGGCCCGGTGTTCACCGGCGGGCCGGCGCGAGTCGGGCCGTGCCCGACGGCCGGCGCCACCGGCCGAGGCGCACGGACGACGGGCCGGCGCCGGTCGAGCCGGGCTGCCGGCGGGCCGGGTGGTCGCGGGTCAGCGGCGGGAGCCGCGCCAGCCGTGCACGGGCAGCCCGAACTTGGCCACCAGCCGGTCGGTGAAGGGTCGGGCGCGCAGCCGGACGATGCGCACCGGCAGCGCCCCGCGCCGCACCGTCACCCGGGCCCCGGGCGGCAGGTCGTAGACCCGCCGCCCGTCGCAGCTGAGCACCGCGAGGGTGGTGAACGGGTCGACGGTGATCGCGAAGGTGGAGGTGGGCGCGGTGACCAGCGGGCGGCTGAACAGCGCGTGCGCGCTGATCGGCACCAGCAGCAGCGCCTCCACCTCCGGCCAGACCACCGGCCCCCCGCCGGAGAACGCGTACGCGGTGGAGCCGGTGGGGGTCGCGCAGACCACCCCGTCGCAGCCGTAGCGGGACAGCGGCCGGCCGTCCACGTCGACGAGGAGTTCGAGCATCTGGGCCCGCTCGCCCTTCTCGACGCTGATCTCGTTGAGCGCCCAGGACTCGATCGTCGGGCCGCCGTCGAACTCGGCGGTGACGTCCAGGGTGAGCCGTTCGTCCACCGTGTAGTTGCGGCCGACCACGTCGCGTACCGCGCTGTCCAGGTCGTCGATCTCGGCCTCGGCGAGGAAGCCGACCTTGCCGAGGTTGATGCCGAGCAGCGGCACCTTCGCCGGCCGGGCCAACTCGGCGGCGCGCAGGAAGGTGCCGTCCCCGCCGAGGGCGAAGACGATCTCGGCGCCCTCGGCGGCCTTCGGGCCGGTCACCGGAATCACCCCGGGCAGGTCGAGGTCGTCGGCCTCCTCGGCGACCACCCGCACCTCGAAGCCGGCCGCGATCAGGTCGGCCGCCACCGCCCGGGCGTGCTCGGTGCTGCGCCGGCGGCCGGTGTGCGTCACCAGCAGGGCGGTCCGGCTCACCGGACCGTCCGTTCCGACCGGGGCGCGGACCGGCCGCGCGCGTCCCCGCCGTTCGCGACCGCGCTCACCCGGCCACCTCCTCCGTCGCCGCGTCCGGCACGTCGCCGGACGCCGCCGGACCGCCCGGCCCGGCCGCCACCACGGCCCGCACCCGCTCCGGGTCGGCCGGTGGTGCGTCCCGGCGTAACCATACGAAGAACTCGACGTTGCCGCTCGGTCCGGGCAGCGGGCTGGCGGCCACGTCGGCGAGGCCCAGCCCGAGCCGCGCGGCGGCGGCCGCCACGTCCAGCACCGCCTCGGCCCGCAGCGCCGGGTCGCGGACCACCCCGCCCGCGCCGACCCGCTCCTTGCCCACCTCGAACTGCGGCTTCACCATCAGCGCCAGGTCGCCGTCGGCGCCGGTGCAGTCGGCCAGCGCCGGCAGTACCAGGCGCAGCGAGATGAACGACAGGTCGGCCACGGTCAGCTCGACCGGGCCGCCGATGGCCTCCGGGGTGAGCGTACGGACGTTGGTGCGCTCGAAGACGTGCACCCGGGCGTCGTTGCGCAGCGGCCAGGCGAGCTGGCCGTACCCGACGTCGACGGCGACCACCTCGGCCGCGCCGGCGCGCAGCAGCACGTCGGTGAAGCCGCCGGTGGAGGCGCCGGCGTCCAGGCAGCGGCGCCCGGCCACCCGCAGCCCGGGGCCGAACGCGGCCAGCGCGCCGGCCAGCTTGTGGCCGCCCCGGGAGACGTACTCCGAGCTGGGGTCCTCGCCGGTGACCAGCAGCGGGTCGGCCGGGTCCACCATCGCGGCGGCCTTGCGGGCCGGCACTCCGCGCAGCTGCACCCGGCCGGCCTCCACCAGCGCGGCGGCCTGCTCGCGCGAGCGGGCCAGACCGCGGCGGACGAGTTCGGCGTCCAGCCGGTTACGACGTGCCATGGGTGGTTCTCCGGTCTCCTCAGGCCTGGTCGATGGTGGCGAGGGTCTCCCGCAGCGTCTCGTAGGCCGCCTCGTACTGCGCGATCTGGTCCGCCGGGGGCAGGTCCGCCGCGTTGATCATCGCCTGGACGGCGGCGTCGACGGCGGGGTGGCGTACCTCACCGGTGTCGTCGAGCACCGCCGGACGCGGTGCGCCGGGCGGCGGCCCGGGACGGGCGCCCGGCGGCGGCCCGGGACGAGCGCCGCCCGGCGGCGGCCCGGGACGGGCCGGGCCGGTCACCGCGGGCCTCGACGGGTCGGCGCGGGCCTCACTCGGCACCCCCCGGCTGTTGCTTGCGCGGCGGCGCCTTCTTCACGGGCCGGGGCGGCTCGGCCTCGTCCTGAGCCGGGGTGATGGTGGCCGGCGGCTTCCTGACCACGGCCTTCTTCGCGACCGCCTTCTTGACGACGGCCTTCTTGGCGACGGCCTTCTTCGCGACGGCCTTCGTCGGGG
>NZ_QGSW01000325.1:0-6389 GCF_003176715.1 Micromonospora sp. S4605 | reverse complement strand
CACCCCGGCCGCCCCCGCGGCGGTGCCCGCCGGCGCCCCGCCTGAGGCGACGGTCGCCCCGGCACCGGAGCTGGACGCCGCGGACGTCCCGGTGACCGTGCCGGCCCGCGGCGTACCGGCGGGCACCGTCGCCATGGAGGCCCGGTGACCGCCCCGTCGGGTCGCCGTGGCAACCAGACGGTCGGCCCGACGCGTCCACTCCACGTGCGGCAGGACGACCTGGAACATGCGGTGCGGGAGACGCTGTCCCGCCAGGTCGCCGTGCCCCACGCGCTCGCCGCCGACCCGGCCGGGCTGGCCATCCGCCGGGCCGACCGGATCCGCCGTCGGCGTACCGCCGCCGGGCTGGCCCTGGCCACGGTGGCCACCGCACTGCTCACCACCGGGATGGCGCGACTCGGTGAGGAGCAGGGGCCACCCAGGACGCCGACCGTGGTGCTCGGTGACCCGTACGCCTCACCGCTGCCGGAGCCGACGGCGGCCGTGACCGCGCCGGTCGGCCCGGACCGCGGCGAGGTGGATCTGATCATCGGGAGCACGCTCGCCGGCGCGGACGGCAGCCGGATCCCGTTGCTCGACGTCGGCCCGGTCGAGCGGGCCCAGCGGGCACCGGACGGCGGCGGCTGGCTGGTGGTCGGCGCGCCCACCGTGGCCGGTCGGTCGCTCTGGCTGGTGCCACCCCGGGGCGCCGCGCAGGTGCTGCTCGCCGGCGCGGCGCAGATCACGCTCAGCGACGACGGGCGCCAGGTCGCCTGGCGGGAGGGCGCCGACCTGGTGGCGGCCGGCATCGTCGGCGGCCAGCTCGTCGCCACCGTGCGGACGGCGCTACCGGCCGGGGCCGACCCGGTGCGGTTCGTCGGCGACCGCGTGCTGGCCCGCCTCGACCCGACCCGGCCCGGGCACCTCCTGTGGCGACCGGGCGACGAGGCGCCGGTAACGGCAGCCGACGACACCAGCACGCACGTCTACGGCCGCCTGCCCGACGGTCGGCTGGTCGCCCAGGTGTCCGCCGGCACGCCGCGCCGGCCCTGCCTCGCCCTGCTGGATCCGGCGCTCACGCCGGCGCGTACCGCCTGCGGGCCGAGCCTGGGCACCGACGGCCGCGGCGCGGTCTCCGCCGACGGCCGGTGGCTGGTGCTGAACGGGCGCGCCGCTGGCAAGGACGCCGCGCTCCTGGTCGACCTGACGGCACTCGGGTCCGGGACGCTGACCGCGCTACCGGCCGGGCCACCGCTGGCCGGGGCGGTCGCCTGGACGGCGGATCAGACAGTGGTCTACGGCGACGCCGCGGGCGGCCTGGTGCGGGCCGCGGTGGACCCGGTGCTCGCCGGCGAGCGGGCCACCCCCGCCCCGGTGCCGGGGCTGCGGTCCGGTGAGCGCCTGGTGGTGGTCACCGGATGACCGGGGCGTCCCGGGCCGGGTAGCGTCGGGCGGTGAGTTCCCGCCCACGGATCGACCTGCACACCCACTCCACCGCCAGCGACGGCACCCTCGGCCCGGCCGAGCTGGTGCGGGCGGCCGCCGACGCCGGGTTGGCCGTCGTGGCGCTCACCGACCACGACACCACCGCCGGCTGGGACCCGGCGCTGCGGGCGCTGCCGCCCGGGCTCCGCCTGGTGCGCGGCGCCGAACTCTCCTGCCGCTGGTACGGCCCGGACTCGGCGGTGCCGCTGCACCTGCTGGCGTACCTCTTCGATCCGGACCACCCGGCGCTGACCGCGGAGCTGGCCCGGGTGCGGCTGGCCCGGGAGGTGCGCGGCGAGCGCATCGTGGCGCTGCTGCGGGCGGACGGCGTCGACGTCAGCTGGCCGGAGATCCTCGCCGCGGCGGCCGGGGGCACGGTGGGCCGCCCGCACATCGCGCAGGCGCTGATCCGGGCCGGCCTGGTGGCCAGCACCACCGAGGCGTTCGGGCCGGACTGGCTGGGGGAGCGCTACCGGCTGCCCAAGGAGGACATCGACGTCTTCCACGCGGTCCGGCTGGTCCGGGCGGCCGGCGGCGTGCCGGTCTTCGCCCACCCGCGGGCCACCCGGCGGGGACGGATCGTGCCGGACGAGCTGATCGCCGAACTGGCCGCGGCCGGCCTCGCCGGCCTGGAGGCCGACCACGAGGACCACTCGCCGGCCGAGCGGGCGCACGTCCGGGGGCTCGCCGCCGAGCTGGGCCTGCTGGTGACCGGGTCGTCGGACTTCCACGGCACGCACAAGACGGTGCGGCTCGGCGCCTTCCACACCGAACCCGAGGCGTACGAGCGGCTGGTCGCCGAGGCGTCCGGGGTGACCGAGGTCGCTTCCGGCTGATCCGCGTTTCCGTCTCCGGCGCCACGGCTACCTTGATCGCGTGGATGTCAAGCTGTTCGGCGAGGTCTTCGTGACCCTGCTGGTGATCGTCGACCCGCCGGGCATGATGCCCATCTTCCTCGCGCTGACCGGTCCGCTGCCGGCCCGGGACCGCAACCGGGCGGCCTGGCAGGCAGTCGCGCTGGCGCTCGGCGTGATCGTCGTCTTCGCGGTGGCCGGGCAGACCATCCTCGACTACCTGCACGTGGACCTGCCCGCGTTGCAGGCGGCCGGCGGCCTGCTGCTGATCCTGGTCGCGCTGGAGCTGCTGACCGGCAAGACCGACGACCCGAGCCAGCAGACCACCTCGAACATCGCCCTGGTGCCGCTCGGCACGCCGCTGCTGGCCGGCCCGGGCGCGATCGTGGCGACCATGCTCTTCGTGCAGCAGTCCCACGGCGCCGCGGACTACACCGCCGTGGCCGCCGGGATCGTGGCGGTGATGCTCGCGGTGTGGATCGTGCTCCGGTTCTCCGGCGGGATCGTCAAGATCCTGCGTCCGGGCGGGATCGAGGTGCTCACCCGGATCGCCGGCCTGCTGCTGGCCGCCATCGCGGTGCAGCTCATCGCGGACGCGGTGGCCGCCTTCGTGGCCCAGTACACCGGCGCGGCCTGACCGCCGTACCGGTCCTGTCGGACTCGGGTGGCAGGATCCCCGGTGTGCGACGAGCATCTTCAGCCGGTCGACCCTCCGCCGCGGGGGGCCGGGCGCCCCGACCGCGCGACGCCCAACCCGAGCAGCTCGGCTTCGAGGGCATGCCGGAGCGGCTCTTCGTGTGCACCCCCAGCAAACTCGGCACGTACGCGGACTGCCCCCGGCGCTACCGCTACTCCTACGTCGACCGTCCGGCCCCGCCCAAGGGCCCACCCTGGGCGCACAACTCCCTCGGCGCCAGCGTGCACACCGCCCTGCGCAACTGGTATGCGCTGCCCACCGAGCGACGCCGGCCGGAGGCGCTGGCCGGGCTGCTCAAGGGCACCTGGGTCCGCGAGGGCTACCGCGACGACGAGCAGGAGCGGTCCGCCTACCGCCGGGCGCTGAGCTGGCTGGAGTCCTACGTGGCGACCCTCGACCCGGAGGTCGACCCGCTCGGCGTGGAACGGGTGGTCGCGGTGAAGACGGCGGTGCTGGCCTTCAACGGCCGGGCCGACCGGATCGACTCCCGCCCCGGGCCGGCGGGCCCCGAGCTGGTCATCGTCGACTACAAGACCGGCCGCACCGGGCTGGACGCCGACGACGCGCGCGGCTCGCAGGCCCTTGCCCTCTACGCGTACGCGGCCGAGCGGGTGTTCCGCCGGCCGTGCCGCCGGGTCGAGCTGCACCACCTGCCCACCGGCACGGTGGCCGGGCACGATCACACCGTCGAGTCGCTCGCCCGGCAGGTGTCCCGGGCCGAGGAGACCGCGCGCGACATCATGGCCGCCGAGCGGGCCGTCGCCGACGGCGGCGACCCCGACGAGGCCTTCCCCACCACTCCGGGCCCGCGCTGCGGCTGGTGCGACTACCGGCGCAGCTGCCCGGCCGGCGCCCAGGCCCCCGGCAAGGAGCCGTGGGCGGCCATCGAGCGGCCGAGCGACGCGCTCCCCGGTCAGGAGTGATCGTCTCCACGCGATGACCGTCCCGGCCGCACGGGGTGACTCAGCGGGTGCGGCCCGGCCGGCGGTCAGCCGGGCAGCGCGGTGGCGGTGAGCCGGGCGGCCCGTTCCTTGGCCGCCTGCTGCATCGGCCCCTCCCGGTAGCGACGGGGCAGCGCGGCGAGGGCGAGGCGCAGGGCCCGTACCGTCAGGTCGGCCGAGAGCGCGGTGGTCGGCAGGCCGAGGCCGCCGTACATCCGCCGGGCCCAGGCCGGCAGCAGTGCCAGCGCGGTGCCGGCGATCCCGAAATACGCCCACCGGGGCGGGCCGAGGGTGAGGCCGACCCGGACCGGCAGGCTGAGCTTCCACGGCAGCGGTGGCGCGGTGAGAAACAGCGCGGTCTCCGCCGCCTCCCGGGTCATCCGCAGCTCCGGGCGGATCCGCCGGTAGTACTCCGCCACCTCGGCGGCGGTGCCCGGCACGGTCTGTGGATCCAGGCCGACCAGGGCGGCGGCCCGCCGCTGCTCGGTGTAGTAGCCGTCCACCTCGTCGTCGGTCAGCGGCAGCCCGGCCCGGCGCGCGGTGTCGAGGAACGACTCGATCTCGGTGACGTGCACCCAGCGCAGCAGGTCGGGCTCGTCGATCCGGAACTCCTCCCCGGTGGCCGGGTCGGTGGCCCGCATCCGGGCGTGCAGCCGGCGCAACCGCAGCCCGGCCGCCTCGGCCTCGGCGGTGGTGCCGTAGATGGTGGTGGCCACGTAGGTGGCGGTGCGGACCAGCCGCCCCCAGGCGTCGGTGCGGTAGTTGCTGTTCTGCGCCACCCCGGCCATCGCCCGCGGGTGCAGCGCCTGGAGGTAGAGCGAGCGCAGGCCGGCGACGAGCAGGATCGGCTCCTCGTGCACCTTCCAGGTGACCGAGCCGGGACCGAACAGGCCGACGTCATCCGAGTTCACCGAACCAGCGTGCCACGGCAGGGGGCCGTTCCGGCGGCCGTGGGTTGGTGGTCCTGCGCGACGAAGCTCCCAGCCGGGCCGTCCGGGCCGCGGTCGGTGCCGGCTGCCTGTCCGGGTCGGCGTTCCCCGATCCGGCTCGCCTGGCCGTGCGGGCCGGGCCGTTGTCGGGTGTGCGGCCCTGGTCAGTCGTCGGCGGAGCGGCGGGCCTGGCAGGCCGGGCAGAGGCCCCAGAAGGTCACTTCCGCCTCGTCCACCTCGAAGCCGTTGTCGATGTTCGGGTCGAGGCAGGGGGCGGCGCCGACCGCGCAGTCGATGTCGGCGATCTCACCGCAGCCCCGGCAGACCACGTGGTGGTGGTTGTCGCCGACCCGGGCCTCGTACCGGGCGGGACTGCCGGCCGGCTCGATCCGGCGGGACAGGCCGGCCCGGGACAGCGCACCGAGGACGTCGTAGACGGCCTGGGTGGAGACCGAGTCGAGGCGTTCACGCACCCGCCGGGTGATCTCGTCCACCTCAAGGTGGCCGCCGGCGGCCAGCACCTCGAGCACGGCGAGGCGCGGTCGGGTCACCCGTAGGCCCTTCGACCGGAGCAGATCCTCGCCACTGGACATGTGCCAATGACAGCACGGGCGATGGAGGTCGACAACCGAGCTCCGGGGCGAGGTGGCCCCGACCACAGCCGGTGACCGGCGTTGATCTTCCGGGGCAGCTCGATGGGAGCGCTGCCGATCGTTCGGTGAAGATCGTTGCGAGTCCGGTGAACCGGACCGGCCGGGGGCGCGTGTGACCCGGTGAGAGTCCTGGGCGGGTCGACCGGCGCACCTTACGCTGGCATCCCGCGACCGCGAACTGCCCCGGAGGTTTGTCGATGTTCTTGAAGGTGCTGGGTCTTCCAGTACACGTGCTGGTGGTGCACGCGGTCGTGTTGTTCGTGCCGCTGCTGGCGCTCCTCTCCGCCGCGTACGTGGCGCTGCCCCGGTTCCGGTCCCGGCTGGACTGGGCGGTGGGGGCCCTCGCCGTGATCGCGCCGTTGACCGCGTGGGTGGCCGTCCAGTCGGGGGAGCGGCTGACCGACCACCAGGTGGCGCGAGGTTTCCAGGGCGAGATCCTGGACAAGATCTACGAGCACTCCCGCTACGGTGACCTGCTGTTCCGGTACACCCTGCCGCTCGGCGTCGGCGCCCTCCTGCTGGTCGCGCTGACCAGCGGGCACCCCCGGGTGCCGCGGCTGCCGAACTGGGCCGTCCCGGCGCTGTCGGTGGTGGTGATCGCCCTGGGGGTGGCGTCCCTGGTCTACGTCTACCTGACCGGGCACTCCGGGGCCGACGCCGTCTGGGGCAACACCTTCTGACCCGCGGCTGGCGCCCCTGCTGGTGCTCTCGGCCGACTCAGAAGAGGACGCGCGAGCAGAGCAGGCAGCACAGCACCACCAGCACCACCCCGGCCACCACGCCCACCCCCCAGGTGACCCGCTGCGCCCGCTGCTCCGCCGCGTCGAGCCCGACCATGTCCTGTGGTGGCA
>NZ_QGSW01000264.1:0-6455 GCF_003176715.1 Micromonospora sp. S4605 | reverse complement strand
GACCGGGCCGCGGGCGCCGGTCGGCGGGGCGGCGACCGGGCCGCGGGCGGCGCCGCGTACCAGGCCGAGCAGGCGCAGCAGCCAGCGTTGCCCGGCGATCAGGGTCAGCGCCCGGGCGAGCGGTGGCCGGCGCCGGCCGCGCCACTGGTGCACCCGCCACTGCTCCAGCAGGCTGCCGTACTGCACCCCGGCCGGGCAGACCGGTTCGCACGCCCGGCAGCCCAGGCAGAACGAGGACTGCTCGGCGAGGGTGGGATCGTCCGGGGGCAGCGTGCCGTCCTGCAGAGCCCGCATCAGGGTGATCCTGCCGCGCGGCGAGGACGCCTCGTCGCCGGTCATCGCGTACGTGGGGCAGGCGGGCAGGCAGAAGCCGCAGGAGATGCAGCGGGACAACTGCCCGGGGTCGAACACGTCGCCGCTCACGAGCCCAGCTTTCCGGGGTTGAGGATGCCCGCCGGGTCGAAGGCGGTCTTGATCCGGCGGAGCAGGGCGAGCTGGTCGTCGCCGAGCCGGGCGGCCAGGAACGGCAGCTTCGCCGCGCCCACCCCGTGCTCGCCGGTGATGGTGCCGCCGAGGTCGAGGGCGGCGGCGAACACGTCGGCGAAGGCCGCCTCGGCGCGGCGTACCGCGTCGGTGTCGTCGGCGGAGTCGAGGACGCAGGTGGGGTGCAGGTTGCCGTCGCCGGCGTGGCCGAAGGTGGCGATGGCGACGTCGTGCCGGGCGGCGACCGCGTCGATCCGGTCGACCATCTCGGCGATCCGCGGCCGCGGGACGGTCGCGTCCTCCAGGATGGTCACCCCGCCGCGCCGGGACAGCGCGGGCAGCGCGCACCGCCGGGCGGCCAGCAGCGCCTCCGCCTGGGCGACCTCGCGGGCGGTGGTGACCTCCACCGCACCGGCCGCGACGCAGGCCGCGCCGATCCGGTCGAGGTGGGTCGCGACCAGGTCCGGCGGGCCGTCGTCACCGAAGAGCAGCAGCGCCCCGGCGTCGGTCCGCAGCCCCAGGTGGGCGAAGTCCTCCACGGCGTCGATGCAGGCCCGGTCGAGGAACTCCAGGGTCGCCGGCACCACCCCGGCCCGGATCACCCGGGCCACCGCCTCCCCCGCCTCGGCCAGCGACGGGAAGTACGCCACCCCGGTGTTGGCGGACGCGGGCGCCGGCAGCAGCGCCACGGTCGCCTCGGTGATCACCGCGAGGGTGCCCTCCGAGCCGGTGAGCAGCCGGGTCAGGTCGTAGCCGGCCACGTCCTTCCAGAGCCGGCCGCCGGTGCGGATCACCTCGCCGGTGGGCAGCACCGCCTCCAGCCCGAGCACGTAGTTGCGGGTGACCCCGTACTTCAGCCCGCGCAGCCCGCCGGCGCAGGTGGCGACGGTGCCGCCCACGGTGGCGACGGTCCGGCTGCCCGGATCCGGTGCCCAGAGCAGCCCGTGCGCGGCGGCGGCGTCGGCCAGCGCGGCGCTGGAGACGCCGGGCTGCACCCGGGCCAGCAGCTCGTCCGCGCTGATCTCCAGGATCGCGTTCAGCCGGGTCAGCACGAGCACGATCCCGCCGCGCAGCGGCACGGTGGCCGCGCACAGGTTCGAGCCCGCGCCGCGCGGCACCACCGGCACGCCGTGCCGGGTGGCCAGCGCCAGCACCGCGGCGACCTCGGCGGTGTCGGCCGGGAAGACCACCGCGTCGGGCCGATGGGTGAACAGTGGGGTGGCGTCGCGGGCGTACGCGACGAGGTCGCCGTCGGCGTCGTGCACGTTCGCCGGGCCGACGATGCCGGCCAGTTCGGCCCGGACGGTCGCGGACAGTGCCATGCCAACCCTTCCCGGCACGCCGGTCGCGCCCGAAGATTTCTGCCGGCCACTGATCGATCCGCCGGCAATCACTTTCACCGGATCATAGTGAGCGACGCCGGTCAGGTGAAGACGCCGGCCGTTCGGGCGCGCCGGCTCCAGGCGGGTCAGATGATGAAGTGGGTCCAGTAGGCGAGCCAGGTGACGAAGAGCGCGCCCTGGAGCAGGGCCAGGGCGGCGGTCAGCCAGACGTCCAGGGTGGCGTGCCGGGCCCACCGGGCCAGGGCCAGGCCGACCGGGAACACGGCGAGCAGGTAGCGCAGCAGGCTCTTGTACACCGGCGGGCCCATCGACAGCGGCACCAGCACCATGATCAGCCCGTAGACGAGGTACGGCAGGCCGATCCGGCGGGCGGCCGCGAGCAGGACGACCAGCACGGCCACCGCGATCCACACCCGCAGCGCGTCCCGGGTCGGCGCGTCGGTCAGGCCGTGCCAGATCACCCGCAACGGGTTCTGCACGCTGATCCCCCAGCCCCGCTCCTGGGTGTGCTTGTAGGCGAACCAGTCCCCGCTCTGCCAGTAACAGAAGGCCATGAAGCTCAGCCAGCCGGCGGGCACCAGCAGCAGCGGCCAGCCGGTGCGGACGTACCGCCACAGCGCCCGCGGCCCGAGCCGGTAGTCGCCCTGCCGCAGCAGCACCAGGGCCAGCGGGAGAACGACGAAGAACCCGACCGAGCGGCTCAGCGCCAGGAAGAATCCGACCACGCCGACCACCAGCCAGCGCCGCCGCTCGGCGTAGTAGAACGCGGCCAGCGCCAGACAGAGGAAGAGCGACTCGGTCAACGCCGCCTGGAACAGGAACGCCGCCGGCAGCAGCACCAGGTAGCGGACGAACCGGCGGGCCGCCGGGTCATCGCCGAGCAGCCGCTCCCCCAGCCGGTACGCGTAGTAGAGCATCAGCAGGAACGCGACGTTGGCGACCACCAGCAGGGCCAGCGCGGTGTCCCCGCCCAGCAGCGGGGCCAGCGGCCGGGCCAGGAACGGGTAGAGCAACGGGAAGCCGAAGTCGCGCCACGGCTCGTCCAGCGGCAGCCGGGCCAGGTGGTCGTAGAGGAACGTGTCCCAGGCGAACCAGAGCGAGAACCAGCGGTGCTCGGAGACCTCCCGCTGTTGCTGGCGCATCGCTGTCTCGTACGGCGGCGGCGCCCAGGGCGCCTCGTCGAAGGCGCTCAGCGCGAGCAGCCCGAGGAGGCTGAGCGCCACCTTCGTACCGACGAAGATCGCCACCACGTACGGCCAGGGGGCCGGCACCCGGCCGACCGCCCGCCGCGCCCCGGCCGCCACCTGCCAGGCGCGGCCGGTGGACGCGCCGCGCTCGGCCGCGTCGGCCCGCCCCCTGTCGCCCATGCCTCTCCCGGATCCGGCCACCCGGCCACGAACGGTGCCACATCCCCGTTCCGCGGCCGTTGACACGTGGGCCGGCCTGCGGAACCGGGGGTGACATCGCCGTCAGGGTGGGTAAGCCGGCCCGTCCACAACGGCAGAAAGTGGCAGGTCATGGCTGACGAACGCGGCACGGTGGTCATCGGCGCGGGGCCGGCGGGACTGACCGCGGCGTACGAGTTGCTCCGGCGGGGCGCCCCGGTACGGGTGTTCGAGGCGGACGAGGTGGTCGGCGGGATCAGCCGCACCGTGGAGCGGGACGGCTGGCGGTTCGACATCGGCGGGCACCGGTTCTTCACCAAGGTGCCCCGGGTCGAGGAGTTCTGGCACGAGGTCCTGCCCGACGAGGACTTCCTGCTCCGCCCCCGGATGAGCCGGATCTACTACCGCGGTGCGCTCTACGACTACCCGCTGAACGCGACCAACGCGCTGCGCAACCTCGGGCTGCGCGAGGCCGCGCTCTGCATGGGCTCGTACGCCCGGGCGCGGCTGCGCCCGCCGAAGGACCAGTCGCACTTCGAGGGATGGGTCTCGGCCCGGTTCGGCTGGCGGCTCTACTCGATCTTCTTCAAGACGTACACGGAGAAGGTCTGGGGCATGCCGGCCGACCAACTGCAGGCCGACTGGGCCGCCCAGCGGATCAAGAACCTGTCGCTGGCCAAGGCGGTGCGCAACGCCGTGCTGCCCAAACGCAACCGCAAGGACGTGACCAGCCTGATCGAGGAGTTCCAGTACCCGAAGCTGGGGCCCGGCATGATGTGGGAGCGCTGCGCCGAGGAGGTGCGTCGCCGGGGCGGTCGGGTGGACACCGGGACGTGGGTGACCGCCGTGCACCGCGACCCGGAGCACCGCCGGGCGGTCGCCGTGACCGTCAACGGGGCGGGCGGGCAGCGTACCGAGCCGGCGGAGCACGTCGTCTCCTCGATGCCGATCTCCGAGCTGGTCGCCGCGCTGCGCCCGGCCGCCCCGCCGGAGGTGCTGGCCGCCGCGGCCGACCTGCGGTACCGGGACTTCCTCACCGTCGCGCTGGTGGTGCCCGAGGAGTTCTCCTTCCCGGACAACTGGATCTACGTGCACGACCCGGCGGTGAAGGTGGGCCGGATCCAGAACTTCGGGTCCTGGTCGCCGCACCTGGTCAAGGACGGCCGCACCTGCCTCGGGCTGGAGTACTTCGTCTTCGAGGACGACGAGACCTGGCGTACGCCCGACGCCGACCTGATCGCCGCCGCGACCGCCGAGCTGGAGCGGCTGGGTCTGGTCCGGCCGGGCGTCGTGGAGGCCGGCTACGTGGTGCGGATGCCGAAGGCGTACCCGGTCTACGACGAGCGTTACCAGCACAACGTCGACGTGATCCGGGAGTGGCTGGCCCGCGAGGTGCCCAACGTGCACCCGGTCGGCCGCAACGGCATGCACCGGTACAACAACCAGGACCACTCGATGTTGACCGCGATGCTCACCGCGGAGAACATCGTCTGCGGCACCCGCCACGACGTCTGGTCCGTCAACGTCGAGCAGGACTACCACGAGGAGTCCGCGGGCGGCGACGGGCGCGGCGCCGGCGACAGCCGGCACGGCACCGGCCGGGACGCGCCGATCATGCCGGCCCCGCCCCTCGGGGTCGCCGGCACCGCTGGTGCCACCGCAGCCAGCGGACCTGACGGGTCCGCCGGGAGCGACGGTGACGGTCGCGCGCGGAAGGCACCGGTCGAGCAGCCGGCGCAGATACGCCTCGGCTGACGCACACCCTGGCCGGTCGCCGGTAGGGGCAAGGGTTGGGCGCGGCGGGCTGCGCCGGTGCCGGGGTCGGCGGGTGCGCGGGGCGGACGGAGCGCGGGGGCGCGCACTAGTCTGACGCGCGTGACGCGGACGGCGTGGCGGAGCGTGGAATGAGCGGGCCGAGTCCCACCCAGCGGGTCCTCTCCCCCGCCGACGTGGCCGACTACGTCCGGGCCTCGCTCGGGCCGGACCGTGGCGTGGCGGCCTGCGGCCCGCTGACCGGGGGCGGCTACGCCGCCGTCTGGTGGGTCCGCCTGGACGACGGCCGCGAGGTGGTGCTGAAGGTGGCCCCGCCGCCCGCCGTGCCGCTGCTGCGCTACGAGCGGGGCCTCGCCGCCGCCGAGGCCCGCTACTTCCGGCTGGCGGCGACGCACGCGCCGGGGGTTCCCGTACCGCCGGTGCTGCACCACGGCGTGCATCCGAGGTTGGGCGAGTGGCTGGTCACCGGCCGGCTGCCCGGCCGGTCGCTGAGCGACCTGGCGTCGTCCGGAGTGGACGGTGGCCGGGCGCGGTACGACTTCGGCACGGCGCTGGCCACGGTGCACCGGGTCACCGGAGACCGCTTCGGCTACGACGACGGACGTACCGGCGGGTCGACCTGGGCCGAGGCGTTCGCCGCGATGATCGAGGACCTGCTCGCCGACGCCGCCGACTGGCGGGTGCCCGTGCCGGTGGAGCGGATCCGGTCCGCGGTGCGGCTGCACCGCCGGCTGCTCGACCAGGTACGCCGCCCGGCGCTGGTGCACTTCGACGGCTGGGACGGCAACGTGCTCGCCGAGCCCGACGGCGACGGCCCGTACCGGATGTGCGGGCTGGTCGACGGCGAGCGCTACCTCTTCGGCGATCCCATGGTGGACCTGGTCTCCCCGCTGCTGCTCCGCCGGGCGGAGGACGAACCGGACCACCCGTTCCTCCGCGGCTACGCCGCCGCGACGGACGACCCGCCGGTCTTCGACGCCGGCCTCCGGCGCCGCCTCGGGCTCTACCGGATGCACCTCTACCTGCTGATGATCGTCGAGATGCCCAGCCGCGGGATGACCCCGGCCAGCCACCCCGACCGGCACGACGGGCTCGCCCGCCTGCTCGACGAGGAACTCACCGCCCTGTCCCATGACTGACCTCGACCGTGACCTGACGCGGAGGTGGGTGCGATGAGCGGGCGGACGACGGCAGACGTCGCGCAGCCGGGGAGGCAGGGGAACCATGGCCAGCCCGGGGCGGGCACGGCCGGACCGGACGTTCGCCGCGGAGACCGCGCCCACCGAGTAGCGGACACCCGGGACTGTTGATACCTCTGCGGCATAGTTATGACTCAGAGGTATCAGCCTCTCGGCTGCGCGGTTCGGCCAGCCGGTCGGTGGCGAACCCGGTGTCCGGCGAAATGCGGTGTGTCCGTTTCACGGTGTCCGGTGGCGGGTCGGGCTGGGCGGTTTGGGTGCGGGTGTGGGGT
>NZ_QGSW01000128.1:0-6479 GCF_003176715.1 Micromonospora sp. S4605 | reverse complement strand
GCCTCGCGGACCGCCTCGGCCAGCGCGACCAGGTCGTCGGTGGTGGGCGGCGGGGGCTCGAACTCGCCCTCGTGCCGAACCACGTCCCAGCCCCGCGGCGCGGTCAGGCTGCGGGCGTGCGGCTCACAGAGGTCGTACGTGTGCGGCTCGGCGAAGGCGGCCAGCGGGCCCACCACGGCGGTCGACTCGTTGTAGACATAGGTCAATGTGGCGACCGCTTGCCGGGGGCAGCCGTTACGGGAGCAGCGCCGTGGTGACCTCACGGCGGCAGGGTATCTCCATTACCGGCTCCGGCGCACCGCTTCGCGTTGCGACACGCCCGTCATGGTGATCACAATTCGACCGGCCCGGCCGCGCCGCGCCACGGTGGCGGCACTGCCGCAGGCCAGCCTGGCCCGGGGGCTACCCTGTGCCTCATGACGAGCCCGGAACACCGCCGCCCCGGGGCCGGCCGGCGCGCCCACCGTGACCGGCACGGGCGCGGGCTGCGCGGACGGCTGGTGCCGGCGACCGTGCCGCTGGCCCGGACCAAGGCGGAGGTCTTCGACGACCTGGTCCTGGACACCGTCGAGACGCTGGAACGGCGGTTCGCCAAGGAGTTGGCCGGGGTCGAGTTCGCGGTCGAGGACGTGCCACCGGAGTTGAACGTCTACGACTCCGACGTCCTGGAGGACGGCGAGGTGCCGCTCGCCCGGCTGCTGCCCGGCCGCCCCGGCCGGCAGGAGGTGCCGCCCCGGATCGTGCTCTACCGCCGCCCGCTGGAGTTCCGCGCGATGGACCGCGAGGACCTCGCCGACCTGGTACATGACGTGATCATCGAGCAGGTGGCGAACCTGCTCGGCGTCGATCCCGACGAGCTGGCCTGACCGCACCCGGCCGGGCCGGCGCCTCGTGCCGGGCGGCCACGTCACCGCTCATCGGACGGGCGCCGCCGCGCCCGGGCCCGAGCCGGGCGGCCCCCACCGCCCCGGCCCGGCACCGCTCAGGCGGCCCGCCGCTTCAGCTTGCGCCGCTCCCGCTCGGAGAGCCCACCCCAGATCCCGAACCGCTCGTCGTGGCCGAGAGCGTATTCGAGGCATTCCGTCTTGACCTCGCAGCGCGAGCAGATCCGCTTCGCTTCGCGGGTCGAACCGCCCTTCTCGGGAAAGAACGCCTCCGGATCGGTCTGCGAGCACAGCGCCCGCTCCTGCCACTCCGGCGCGTTTCCGAGCAGGTCGGCCACCTCAAGCTGGCCGTCCATCTGATGCCTCCTTGTCGCGCACCGGCGTCATCGCCGCTGCAACCCCCCACGCGAAAGGCGTGCGTGTCCGTCCGGTCCCGTTTTGTTGCGTTCCGTGCGAACAACCCCATTCAAATTACACGCGTGTAATGCGTGCGCCGTCAAGCCAAACTTGATAATGGAGTCGCCCTCCCGACACGCATCCGGACGGCCACCGCGACCACCCGGCCTCGCAACCTGCCCTATCGATTCAGACCCCGGCCGAGTAACGCCCTCTCCGGCGAGTTGCCCGAGTTTTCTCCCGTGGCGTCGCCGCGCCGGCCCGGGACGGGCGCGCCGGCGAGGACTCCCGGGAGATCACCCATCAAGATGGTGATCTTGATGGGTGCCAGGTTAACCCGAGTACGCCAGGACCGCCCGTCGAGCCGGAAACGCCGACCGCGCTCCGCCCACAATGTGGACGGAGCGCGGTGCTCGGTGAGCTGGACGGGGTCAGCTACCGCCCGGCGGGACCCTGGTCGGCCAGACGAACTCGGCGACCGAGCCGCCGCTGACGGTGACCGCGCCGGCCGGCGTCCGGTCGTCCCACCAGACGGTATAGAGACCGGCGGGCAGGTCCGGGTAGACAGCACTGTGGAAGGTGCCGTCGCGGACCCGCCGCTCCCGCACCGCCGAGTGGGTACGCGGCGCGTCGCCGGCACCCGCCGCCGCGTCGGCGGTCCGGCTGATCTCGATCTCCCGCCCGTGCAGGTCCCGTCCGGTGTAGATGATCAGAGCCCCGGTGTCGCCGCCCAGGTCCAGGACGACGCTGCCGGTCTCCGACGGCCCGTACGCGTGCTCCATCCGCTCCCCCGTCACCTCTCCGCCGGTGGGTTGTTGAACCCGTCGTACGGCGTGCCCAGGTAGGGAAAGGCCGGCAGGAACCCGGCGGTCACGTCGGCGGCGCTCAGCCCCGGGGTGACCGCGGCCGCCGCCGCGTCCGGCCGGAACGTCCGGTCGACCAGCGGCACTGTCAACCCGGCGATGGCCCGCAGCGCGATGGTGACCACGTCGTCGACGGGTCGGCGCCCGTTCGGGAACCCGGCCAGGTCGCCGCCGAGCACGCCGAACCGGTCCGGCCGCCGGCTGGGCGGGATGGCCGTGTTCAACCGCAGCATGTCGGCCTGCACGTCGCCGGTGGCGTTGGTGAACCCGTCGATCAGCCCCGCCGGCACGCCGGTGAGCAGGATCGCCACCAGGTCGGCCCGGGCCTTCTTCGCCTTGTTCAACCGGTCCAGGTTGGGAAACACGCCCGGGTAGAGCGCCGGCAGCAGGGCTGCCAACTCCGGCTGCTCGACGAACTGGGCGAACCGCTTGTCCTCCGCCGGCGGCAGCGAGTTCCACCGGTCCTTTTGCGACATCGGCACGATGACCTCGTTGAACAGCGGATTGCCCAACCGGGACACCTGGACGAACGGCCCCGCCGCCACGGCCGGCCCCGGTTCGCTGCCGATCACCCGGGCCTGCCGCCGCGCGGCCGAGGTCCAGACGCCGATCACCGACGCCTGGTCGGCCACCCCGTAGCGGTTGGCGCGCCGGCGCACCTTGCCCAGCGGCACCTGCAACGCGATGCTGTGCACGTTCATCCGGTCGGTCGCGTTCACCGGCTCGCCCTCGGCCCGGAAGACCTTCTTGCCGGCCACGTGCAGCTGCTGGAACGGGCGCAGCGTACCGAGGTCGAAGACCGCGCCCAGGTCGACGAAGAAGCCGTCCGCCCGCTGCCCGGCGAAGACCCGCTCGCCGGTGGAGAGGCTGTAGGTCGCCTGCCGGACCAGCTCGGTGTAGTTGGGCGTGGAGAGCGGGCCCACGTTGCACGGCGGGCAGGGCAGCTTGTGCGCCAGCCGGTGCTCCCGGCCGCCGGCGATCCGGGTCAGGCTGTAGAACTGCCGGCGGTTCCAGTTCTCGCTGTCCAGCGAGTCGATCGGGCCGGTGTTGTAGAGAAAGCTGTTCGGATTGGTGATCTCGGTGGTGAATTCGAAACGGTAGACGATGTCGGGGCGACCGTCGCCGTCGTTGTCGATATTGATGTCGTACTGCACGTCGTCGCCGAACTCGAAGAAGTTCGGCCCGCCGGACGGCAACTGCAACGGCACGTAGTTCGCGATCAGCGTCACCGTGTCGGGCCGGTCGGGGCTGACGAAGGCGTACAGGTCGGACGAGTCGGCGACCGGGTCCTTGGCTATCTCCGGTGCCTCGCGGTGGGAAGACATGGCGGACCACCCTCCGTTCAGGCCCGGCCGGCGGCGCGGCGCAACCGGTCGGCCAGTCCACGGTCGCGTACCTCGACCCGGGTGGTGCCGACGAAGACGTCCAGTTTTCCGGCGGCGGCGTCCCGCAGGTGCACGACGATCGGCTCGTCGGCCGCCGCGTCGGGGGCGTTCTGCGCGGCCGACAGGCCCGGCACGGTGAGGGCGGCCGCGCCGAGCGTGGCGCTGGCCGCCGCGGTCAACGTCTGCCGTCGGGTCAGGCGCGGCCAGGGCCGCTTCCGCTGATCACTGGTCATGGGCAACCTTTCCGGCTGCGGCGCGGGTGCGCCCGGGTGGCGGACCAGGGCCGGCGCCGCGCCGCGGAACGACGCCGCCGGGCCCCTGCGGGGATGCCGGCGGCGGTCCTCGCCGCGACCGCCGCCGGCGTCCAGTGGTACGGCCGGCGGCGGGGAAAGGTTCGACGCTACGGGCGCGGGTGACCGTACGCGGTCGTACGTTTGCGGGCCGGTCGTCCGGCCTTCGCGGCGATGGCCCGCAACTGCTCCTCGGTCCGCGCGGACCCGTTGGCGGAGCCGGCCATCCGGGAGATGGTCTCCTCCATCAGGGTGCCGCCGAGGTCGTTGCAGCCGCCGCGGAGCATCTCCGCCGTGCCGTCGTCGCCGAGCTTGACCCAGGAGCACTGGATGTTGTCGATCCGCCCGTGCAGCAGCAGCCGGGCCATCGCGTGCACCACCCGGTTCTCCCGCCAGGTCGGCCCGGGCCGGGCGATGCCGGCCAGGTAGATCGGGGCGTTGGTGTGCACGAACGGCAGCGCCACGAACTCGGTGAACCCGCCGGTGCGGTCCTGCACCCCGGCCAGCACCCGGAAGTGCGCGAGCCACTGACCGGGATGGTCGACGTGGCCGTACATCATCGTGGAGCTGGACCGGATGCCCAGCTCGTGGGCCGTGCTGACCACCTCGACCCAGGCGGCGGCCGGCAGCTTGCCCTTGGTGAGCACCCAGCGCACCTCGTCGTCGAGGATCTCGGCGGCGGTGCCCGGGATGGTGTCCAGCCCGGCGTCGCGCAGCAGGCCCAGCCACTCCCGCACCGGCACGCCCGCCTTCGCGGCGGCGGTCACGATCTCCATCGGCGAGAATGCGTGCACGTGCATCCCGGGCACCCGCGCCTTGATCGCGCGGACCAGGTCGGCGTAGCCGGTGACCGGCAGCTTCGGGTCGATGCCGCCCTGCAGACAGACCTCGGTGGCGCCGGCCGCCCACGCCTCCTCGGCCCGGTCCGCGACCTGGTCCACCGAGAGCCGGTACGCGTCGGCGTCCCGTTCCCGCTGGGCGAAGGCGCAGAACCGGCACCCGACATAGCAGACGTTGCTGAAGTTGATGTTGCGGTTGACCACGTAGGTCACGTCGTCGCCGACGGTGTCCCGGCGGACGTCGTCGGCCAGCCGGCAGAGCTCGTCCAACGCCGGCCCGTCGGCGGCGAAGAGCGCCAGCGCGGCGTCGGTGTGCCGCGGATCGAGCAGCGCGGCCGGATCGTCGGCCGCCAGCCGCAGCCCGGCCCGCAGGTCGGCGTCGCCGCCACCCGACCCGGCCGGCGCGGCGCCGACCCTGGTGGCCACCTCGGACCAGTCGCCGTAGACGCTGTCGAAGTCGCCTCGCCGATCGCCGGTACGCCCGGTGGTGTCGATGGTGGCGTGCAGGTCGGTCCGCCCGCCGAACACCTCCTCCGGCTCCTGCCACGGGCGGCCGGTCGGCCGGGCCTGCTCGACGGCGAGCCCGGTGGCCGGGTCGGCCAGCGCGGTCACGTGCGGCAGCAGCCGCGGGTCCAGCCACGGGTCGCCGGCCCGGACGTACTCCGGGTAGATGGTCAGCCGCTCGCGCAGGGTGAAGCCGGACTTCTCGGTGTGCCCGGCCAACTCGTCGAGCTGCGGCCACGGCCGCTCCGGGTTGACGTGGTCCGGGGTCAGCGGCGACACCCCGCCCCAGTCGTCGATGCCGGCCCGCAGCAGCAGGTCGTACTCGCCGGCGATGAGGTTGGGCGGGGCCTGGATCCGGGCCCGCGGGCCGAGCAGCACCCGGGCAACCGCCACCGTCGCGGCGAGGTCGTGCAGCTCCGCGTCGGGCATGCCGCGCATCGCGGTGTCCGGCTTGGCGCGGAAGTTCTGCACGATCACCTCCTGGAGGTGGCCGTACTCGCGGTGCGCCCGGCGGATCGCGAAGATCGCGTCGACCCGCTCGGCGGGCGTCTCGCCGATGCCGATCAGGATGCCGGTGGTGAACGGCACGCCGACCCGGCCGGCGTCGTCGAGCACCCGCAGCCGGACCGCCGGCTCCTTGTCCGGCGAGCCGTAGTGCGGGCCGCCCGGCTCCGACCAGAGCCGGGTCGCGGTGGTCTCCAGCATCATCCCCATGCTCGGCGCGACCGGCTTGAGCCGTTGCAGCTCGGCCCAGGAGAGCACGCCGGGGTTCAGGTGCGGCAGCAGGCCGGTCTCCTCCAGCACCGCGACCGCGCAGGCGCGCAGGTAGTCCAGGGTGGAGTCGTAGCCGCGCTCGTCCAGCCAGCGACGGGCCGCCGGCCAGCGCTCCTCGGGCCGGTCGCCGAGGGTGAACAGGGCCTCCTTGCAGCCCTGGGCCGCGCCCGCCCGGGCGATCGCCAGCACCTCGTCGCGGTCCAGGAAGGCCGCCGGCAGCCGGTGCGGCACGGTGGCGAACGTGCAGTAGTGGCAGCGGTCCCGGCAGAGCCGGGTGAGCGGGATGAAGACCTTCTTGGAGAAGGTGATGATGCCGGGGCGACCGGCCTCGCGCAAGCCCGCGTCGCGTACGGCGCCGGCGATCCGGAGCAGTTCGTCCAGCGCGGCGCCGCGGGCGCTCAGCAGTGCGGTCGCCTCGTCGACGTCCAGCGCCCGCCCGGTCTCGGCCCGGCGCAGCGCCCGGCGCACACTCGCGTCACTCGGGCCCGGGTCGGTGCGATCAACCATCCGCTCAGCCTATGCGCTGATCCACCCCGCCCCGCCC
>NZ_QGSW01000410.1:0-6479 GCF_003176715.1 Micromonospora sp. S4605 | reverse complement strand
CCCGGGGCCCCGCCAGGGGCGCCCGCCGACCGCACCCCGACGCCACCGGGCATCCCGACCGCACCGCCCGCCCGTCCGCCCAGTGCGATCAAGGGGTTTGTGTCAGGATCCGGCCCTCGGCATGACACCAACCCCTTGATCACCCGGCTGTCCGGGCGGCCGCGAGACGGGCGGCGGGCTGGTGTTGGATCGACTGGAGGAGCACCCTGGGCCAGGGCGCAGGGGTGCCGGGGCGTCGCGGGACGCCGCGCCGACCAATCGCCCGACAGCGTGATGACGCAGCGGCATATCTATGACTCTGAGGTATCACGCCGAGGCGGCACTGGCTCGACCGGCGACGACACGCCCGGCCGGACAGACCGACGGCCGACCAGGTTTACGCCCGCCGAACCATTGCCGCGCTCGACCGACGGGCCGGCCCCGGGTGGGCGTCCCCGCCGCCGAGGCGGGCGTGCCATGACGGGCGGCTGGGCGGCTGGCACCATGGCGGGCATGGAGATCTGGAACAACCCCGCCTGCTCCAAGAGCGCTTGCGCCCGGTCCGTGCTGGACGAGGCCGGCGTCGGCTACCAGGTCCGGCCGTACCTCGACCAGCCGCCGACGGCCGAGGAACTGGTCGAGGTGCTGCGCCGGCTGGACGCGCGTCCCTGGGACGTCTGCCGGCTCCAGGAGCCGGCGGCGGCCTCCCGGGGGATGGCGGACTGGCCGCGCGACACGGCGACCGAGCCACGCTGGGTCGAGGCGATGGTCGCCTCGCCGGAGCTGATCCAGCGCCCGATCCTGCTGCTCGACGACGGCAGCGCGGTGGTCGGTCGTACCCCTGAAGCCCTGGACGAGGCCGTGCGCCGTGCCGCCGGCGCCACCGGCACGGCCTGAACCCCTGCATCCCCCCGCACGACGCGCCGGACGCCGCCCAGTGACCCGCGGGTCACCCGAGCGGAGCCAGGAACTCCAGCCGGTTGCCGTGCACGTCCTCGGTGTGGAAGCGGCGCATCCCGGGTAGCTCGTCATCGCCCCAGGTGACGGGGTGACCGGCGGCGGTGAGCCGGTCGGCGAGCGCGTCCAGGTCCGGCCACAGCAGGGCGGGGTGCGCCTTGCGGGCGGGCCGGAAGTCGTCCTCGACGCCGAGGTGCAGTTCGGCGCCGTGACCGGTGAACCAGCAGCCACCGCGGGCCGCGAGGACCGGCGGCTTGGGCTTTTCGGTGAGCCCGAGCACGCCCACGTAGAAGGACCGCGACGCGTCCTCGGAGCCGCGCGGGCAGGCGAGTTGGACGTGATGGATCATGGTGGTACCTCCTCGTCCCGAACCATGGCACGAGGTTGCGCCTTTAGCAAGACGGACGTACGGTTTTGTTGAAAGCGAGAATCGGCGGTAAGTGTCACCTAACCACGGCGGCACTCCGGCCGGTGCGACAGACTGCTCAGGACTACTCACGGTCGCTGGTGTGAAGGAGTACGACGTGGCGAGCCTCGACACCTTCGGTGCGAAGACCCAGCTACGCGTCGGAGACGCGAGCTACGAGATTTTCAAGATCGGCAAGGTGGACGGCCACGATCGGCTGCCCTACAGCCTGAAGATCCTGCTGGAGAACCTGCTGCGGACCGAGGACGGCGCGAACATCACCGCCGACCACATCCGGCAGCTCGGCGCGTGGGACCCCACCGCCGACCCGAGCGTGGAGATCCAGTTCACCCCGGCGCGGGTGCTCATGCAGGACTTCACCGGCGTGCCCTGCGTGGTCGACTTGGCCACCATGCGCGAGGCGGTACGCGACCTCGGCGGCGACCCGACCAAGGTCAACCCGCTCGCCCCGGCCGAGCTGGTGATCGACCACTCGGTCATCGCCGACCTGTTCGGCCGTGAGGACGCCTTCCAGCGCAACGTCGAGCTGGAGTACGAGCGCAACAAGGAGCGCTACCAGTTCCTGCGCTGGGGCCAGACCGCGTTCAACGAGTTCAAGGTCGTCCCGCCGGGCACCGGCATCGTGCACCAGGTGAACATCGAGTACCTGGCCCGCACCATCATGGAGCGCAACGGGCAGGCGTACCCGGACACGGTCGTCGGCACCGACTCGCACACCACGATGGTCAACGGCCTGGGCGTGCTGGGCTGGGGCGTCGGCGGCATCGAGGCCGAGGCCGCGATGCTCGGCCAGCCGGTCAGCATGCTGATCCCGCGGGTCGTCGGCTTCAAGCTCTCCGGCGAGATGCCGGCCGGCACCACCGCCACCGACCTGGTGCTCACCATCACCGAGATGCTGCGCAAGCACGGTGTGGTCGGCAAGTTCGTCGAGTTCTACGGTCCGGGCGTGAGTGCGGTGCCGCTGGCCAACCGGGCCACCATCGGCAACATGTCGCCGGAGTACGGCTCCACCGTGGCGATCTTCCCGATCGACGCCGAGACCGTCCGCTACCTGGAGCTGACCGGCCGCGACCCGAAGCAGGTCGCGCTGGTCGAGGCGTACGCCAAGGAGCAGGGCCTCTGGCACGACCCGGCGGCTGAGCCGGAGTACTCGGAGCGCCTGGAGCTGGACCTGAGCACCATCGAGCCGTCCCTGGCCGGCCCGAAGCGCCCGCAGGACCGGGTGCCGCTGGGCAGCGCCAAGACGCTGTTCCGCTCCGCGCTGAAGGACTACGTGGCCGCCGACGAGACCGGTGGTGACCGGGGCCGCGCCGCCGGCGTGCCGCAGCAGGAGAAGCCGTTCGGGGTCATCGGCCACGCCGACGAGGCCAGCGCCGAGTCCTTCCCGGCCAGCGACTCCCCGGCCAACGGGGTCAACGACCCGGCCGACGCCCCGCGCGACCTGGAGACGGCAGCGGTCGGCGCCGGTGGGCGGGCCACCAACCCGATCCGGGTCACCGGCGCGGACGGCACCGAGTTCGAGCTGGACCACGGCGCCGTGGTGATCGCGGCGATCACCTCCTGCACCAACACCTCCAACCCGCAGGTCATGATCGGTGCCGCGCTGCTGGCCCGGAACGCGGTGGAGAAGGGGCTCGCCCGCAAGCCGTGGGTGAAGACCACCCTGGCGCCCGGCTCCAAGGTCGTCATGGACTACTACGAGCGGGCCGGCCTCACCCCCTACCTGGAGAAGCTCGGCTTCCACCTGGTCGGCTACGGCTGCACCACCTGCATCGGCAACTCCGGCCCGCTGCCCGAGGAGATCTCGGCCGCCGTCAACGACGCCGACCTGGCCGTCGTCTCGGTGCTCTCCGGCAACCGGAACTTCGAGGGCCGGATCAACCCGGACGTCAAGATGAACTACCTGGCGTCCCCGCCGCTGGTGGTCGCGTACGCGCTGGCCGGCACGATGGACATCGACCTGGCCAACGAGCCGATCGGCGAGGACAGCCAGGGCAACCCCGTCTTCCTGCGCGACATCTGGCCGAACAGCGCCGAGATCCAGGACGTCATCGCCTCGGCGATCGGCGCCTCCGGGTTCAGCTCGGCGTACGCGGACGTCTTCGCCGGCGACGAGCGGTGGCAGTCGCTGCCGACCCCGACCGGTGACACCTTCGCCTGGGAGGGTGAGTCGACCTACGTCCGCAAGCCCCCGTACTTCGAGGGCATGGAGCGGGAGCCGAAGGCGGTCACCGACATCGCCGGTGCCCGGGTGCTGGCCAAGCTGGGCGACTCGGTGACCACCGACCACATCTCCCCGGCCGGCTCCATCAAGGCCGACTCCCCCGCCGGTAAGTACCTCGCCGAGCACGGCGTGCCGCGGCACGAGTTCAACTCGTACGGCTCCCGCCGGGGCAACCACGAGGTCATGATCCGGGGCACCTTCGCCAACATCCGGCTGCGCAACCAGCTGGTGCCCGGCGTCGAGGGCGGCTTCACTGTCAACCACCTGACCGGCGAGCAGACCTCGATCTACGACGCCTCGGTGGCCTACCAGGAGGCCGGCGTGCCGCTGGTCGTCCTGGCCGGCAAGGAGTACGGCTCCGGCTCGTCGCGCGACTGGGCTGCCAAGGGCACCATGCTGCTCGGCGTCAAGGCGGTCATCGCCGAGTCGTACGAGCGGATCCACCGCTCGAACCTGATCGGCATGGGCGTGCTGCCGCTGCAGTTCCCGGCCGGCGAGACCGCCGAGTCGCTGGGCCTGACCGGCACCGAGACGTTCTCGATCGCCGGGGTGACCGGGCTGAACGACGGCGAGACGCCGCGTACGGTCAAGGTCAGCACCGACACCGGGATCGAGTTCGACGCGGTGGTGCGGATCGACACCCCGGGTGAGGCGGACTACTACCGCCACGGCGGCATCCTGCAGTACGTCCTGCGCCGCATGATCGCCAGCTGACACCACGGCGAACAGGGCCCCTTCCCGCGCGAGCGGGAAGGGGCCCTTCGTCGTACGGCTCAGGCCGCCAGCGCCGGGCGACCGGCGCCGGAGCCGGCCGGGTCAGTCGGCGGCGGCCCGGCGGCGGGCGTCCCGGGTCTTCATGGCGTGCTCCATCAGCGTGATGAGCACCTCCTTGCTGGACTCCCGCTGCCGGGCGTCGCAGAGCAGCACCGGCACCCCCGGGTCCAGGTTGAGGGCCGCCTGCACCTCGTCCAGCCGGTACTGCCGGGAGCCCTCGAAGCAGTTCACCGCCACCACGAACGGGGTGCCCCGGCCCTCGAAGTAGTCGATGGAGGGGAAGCAGTCGGCCAGCCGGCGGGTGTCCGCCAGCACCACCGCGCCGATCGCGCCGAGCGCCAACTCGTCCCAGACGAACCAGAACCGGTCCTGGCCGGGGGTGCCGAACAGGTAGAGCACCAGGTCGTCGCTGATGGTGATCCGGCCGAAGTCCATCGCCACCGTGGTGGTGGTCTTGCTCTCCACCCCGGAGAGGTCGTCGATGCCGACGCCGCTCTCGGTCAGCACCTCCTCGGTACGCAACGGGCGCGTCTCGCTGACCGCACCGACCATGGTGGTCTTGCCCACGCCGAATCCACCCGCGACCAGGATCTTGATCGCGGTGGGCAGTGGGGTCGCTCCCGCCGGCCGCTCAGAGTGCCCGTAGTCCATTGATTACCGCCTCGAAAACGCTGTTGTCGGGAAGGCCGGCCGTGTTGCGCGGCTCGCGGACCTGCACCAGGTTGCGAGCCACCAGATCGCCGAGCAGGACGCGGATGGTGCCCACCGGCAGGTCCAGGTGGGCGGCGATCTCGGCGACGGACTGCATCCGCTGGCAGAGCCCGACGATCGCCAGGTGCTCCGGCCCCAGGCCGACCTCCGGGGTCACGTCGGCCCGGGTCGCCGTCACCAGGGAGATCAGGTCGAACGTGCCGGTGACCGGGCGGGCCCGGCCACGCGTCACCGCGTACGGACGCACCACCGGACCCGCATGGTCGTCCACCCACTGATGTTCCGCGGACTCGCCCTGCACGGTCATCGCGGCTACTTCTCGCCGGCCGACTGCTCGGCGTTGCGTGTCGGCGAGGCGACGAACTTGCCGACCCGGGTGACCAGCATCGCCATCTCGTACGCGATCAGGCCCACGTCGGCGTCCTCGCTGGCCAGCACCGCTAGACAGGCGTTGCGCCCGGCGGCTGTGACGAACAGGAACGAGGACTGCATCTCGATGATGGTCTGCTGCACCTGCCCGCCGCCGAAGCGCTTGCCGGCGCCCCGGGCCAGGCTCTGGATGCCGGCCGCCATCGCCGCGAGGTGCTCTCCGTCGTCGCGGCTCAGTCCCTGCGAGGAGGCCATCAGCAGGCCGTCCGTCGAGAGCGCGACAGCATGCTCGGCCTGCTTCACCCGGCCGACCAGATCATCCAGCAACCACGTCAGGTCGGCACTCGAAGCCGTCTTCTGCGCCACTCGTCGTCCTCTTCTCCCCCGGCGTTGTCGCCGTGCTCGTGTGGGGCTGACCGTCACGTCGCGAGCGGGGTACCCGCACCGCCCGCGCCGGTCAGGTCGCTTGTTGCTCGTCGGGGTCGGGCCCGGAGTCCGACCTGGCGCCGGGCCCGCCGAGCAATCGCGCCGCGTCCGTACGCCCGCGCCGGGTGCCGGTCTGGTAGGAGCTCATCATCCGGCGTACCTGCTCGGGCGGGCGGACCACGTCCTCTTCGTCGTCCGGGGCGGCCGGCTCGTCGCGCAGCTCGGGCACGATGCTGGCCTGCCGGACCCGGACGGGCAGCCCGGAGTCGGTCCGGACCGGTTGCGGCTGGGGGGCGGCGTCCGGGCCGCCGTCGGTCGCCGGCGCGACATCGCCGGCGGGCGCCGGACCGGCCGGGGCACCGGTCGGCGCGGCGTCCAGGTCGGACCGGGTGCCGGCCATCGGCAGGCCGGTCGGGAAGGTCGGCCCGTCCAGGGCCGCCTGCTCCGACCAGCGCCGGGCCCGGGTCGGCAGCGGATCCTCGCCGGCCAGGCTCCGGCCCCGGGTCCGGGTGGGCAGCGCTCCGTCCGCACCGCCGTCGCTGCCAGATTCGCCGTCGCCGCCGTCGGCGCCCGCCGTGGCCACCGGGGCCGCCTCGACCGGCTCGGCCGGCC
>NZ_QGSW01000409.1:0-6556 GCF_003176715.1 Micromonospora sp. S4605 | reverse complement strand
GGATGGCCCGGCGGGCCCGGCGGGTGGCAGCTGCCCCGCCGGCGCAGGCGTGGCCGGTGCCGGGCCGCTGGCGGACGTACCGCCGAACGAGCCCGAGCGGTCCGCGGCCGCCGGCGGCGTCGGAGCGGCCGGGCCGGCGCCGGAGACCGGTTCGACGGCCAGCGGCGGGGTGACGGTGGGCGAAGGGCCGGCGACCGCCCACGGCGGGCGGGCCGAGACCGGGATCGACGCCAACGTGGCGTCCCGGGTCTCGGCGGCGGCCTCGGCGAGCGCCGCCGCGCTCGGGTACCGGTCGCCCGGTCGCTTCGCCATCGCCCGCTCCACCAGCGCGACCACCGCCGGCGGGGTGCCCGGCGGCAGCGGTGCCGGCTCGTCCTGCTGGTGCCGCAGGGCCACCTGCAACGGGTTCTCGCCCTCGAACGGCGGTCGCCCGGCGAGGCAGAAGTACGCCACCGCCCCGAGGGCGTAGACGTCGGTCACCGGCGAGACCGGCTGACCGGTGGCCTGCTCCGGCGACATGTACGTGGCGGTGCCGAGCATCGTGTGGGCGGCGGTGATCCCGGCCGTGCTGCCCGAGCGGGCGATGCCGAAGTCGACCAGCACCACCCGGCCGTCGGGCTTGACCAGCAGGTTGCCCGGCTTGACGTCCCGGTGCACGATGCCGGCCAGGTGCGCGGCGTGCAGCGCCTCGGCGGCCTGCGCCACCACCGACATGGTCGAGGCGGCGTCCAGCCGGCCGGCCCGCCGGATCCAGGTGCCCAGCGGCTCCCCGGCGACGTACTCCATCACCAGGTAGTCGACCTCGCTGCCGTCGGCGAGGGTCGCGCGCCCGACGTCGTGCACCGCCACCACGCCGGGGTGCCGCAGCGCCGCCAGCATCCGTGCCTCGGCCCGGAACCGGGTGGTGAACTCGGGATCGGCGGTCAGCGCCGGCAGCAGCACCTTCACCGCCACCTCGCGTTCGAGGAGGAGGTCGGTGCACCGCCAGACCGCCCCCATGCCGCCGGTGGCCACCCGTTCGCCCAGCCGGTACCGCTCGCTGAGCACCACGCCTTGAGTCAGCACCGGGCCACGGTACCGGCCGGCTCCGTCAGCCTGGATCAAGCCCCGGCCCCGGTCCGCGGGACGAGCGAGCGACCGCCGTCGGCCCGGCCGACTACGCTGGCGAGGGTTCGTCCCACGGGACATCAGCGGCGAGGGGAGACGCGGCATGGCGTGGAGCTGGCGGTACGAGGGCACGAACGGCGAGTCGGTCGAGGGGCCGGCGGAGTCGTTCGGCAGCCAGGCGGATGCCGAATCCTGGATCGGCCAGACCTGGCGCGAGCTCGCGGCGTCCGGCGTCACCTCGGTCGCGCTCGTCGAGGACGACCGGGTGGAATACCGGATGAGCCTGCTGCCCGCGGCGGAGTGATGGGTTCCGACCGCCCGGGGTCGCTGGTGCTCGGCATGCCCCGGGCGGCGTTCCGGCCCAGCCCGGTCTTCCTCGCCCTGGTGGCGCTCTTCGTCACCAGCGGGGTGTTGACCTGGCAGCGGTTCGGCAACGTCCGGTTCGACGTCTTCCTCTTCGTCGTCTCCGGCTGGCTGGTCTCGCTCTGCCTGCACGAGTACGCCCACGCGGTGGTGGCCTACCGGGCCGGCGACCGGGGCGTGGCGCACCGCGGCTACCTCACCTTGAACCCGCTGAAGTACAGCCACCCCCTGCTGTCCATCGCGCTGCCGGTGCTGGTGGTGCTGCTCGGCGGGATCGGGCTGCCCGGCGGGGCGGTCTGGGTGGACCGGCACGAGATCCCCGGGCGGCTGCGGCACACCCTGGTCAGCCTCGCCGGGCCGGCCACCAACGTGCTGTTCACCCTGGTGCTGGTGGTGGTGCTGCGGCTGGGCGCCGGCGCCGGCGGGCCGGTGGAGTTCTGGGCCGCCGTGGCGCTGCTGGCCTTCCTCCAGCTCACCGCGAGCGTGCTGAACCTGCTCCCGGTGCCGGGCCTGGACGGCGGCAACATGATCCAGCCCTGGTTGAACCCGCAGTGGCGCCGGATGTACGACCTGTTCGCCCCGTACGGCTTCATCCTGCTGTTCGCGCTGCTGTGGAACCCGCGGATCAGCGGCTGGTTCTTCGACCTGGTCTTCGGCGTGGGCGACCTGCTCGGGCTGCCGCCCTGGCTCTACGCCACCGGGCTGGACCTGATCCGCTTCTGGCAGGGCTGATCGCCCGTACCCGACCGGCCCGGCCGGCTCCCGTCAGCGGGGTGCCGGCCGGGCCGGAACGGGTCACGGCCGCTGCGCGGGGCTCTCGGTCCGGGCCGGGTCGCGCTCGACGATCGGGTCGATGATCTCGTCGATCGCCTTGAGCAGGTCGGCGTCGAGCTTCACCCCGGCCGCCTTGACGTTGTCGTGCACCTGCTCCGGGCGGGACGCGCCGACGATCGCCGAGGAGACGTTCGGGTTCTGCAGCACCCAGGCGATGGCGAGCTGGGCCATGCTGAGCCCGGCCTGCTCGGCCAGCGGCTTGAGCCGCTGCACCCGGGTGAGCACGTCGTCGGTCAGGAACTTGGCGATGAAGCCCGCGCCGGACTTCTCGTCGGTGGCCCGGGAGCCGGCCGGCGGCGGCTGACCCGGCAGGTACTTGCCGGAGAGCACGCCCTGCGCGATCGGCGACCAGACGATCTGCCCGACGCCCAGCTCCTCGCTGGTGGGGACGACCTCGGACTCGATGACCCGCCAGAGCATCGAGTACTGCGGCTGGTTGGAGACCAGCGGGATGCGCAGCTCACGGGCGAGCTGGTGAGCCTCGCGGATCTGCGACGCCTTCCACTCGGAGACGCCGATGTAGAGCGCCTTGCCGGAGTGCACGACGTCGGCGAACGCCTCCATCGTCTCCTCCAGCGGGGTGCTGTAGTCGTACCGGTGGGCCTGGTAGAGGTCCACGTAGTCGGTGCGCAGCCGGCGCAGCGAGCCGTTGATCGACTCCATGATGTGCTTGCGGGACAGGCCGCGGTCGTTGCGGCCCGGCCCGGTGGGCCAGTACACCTTGGTGAAGATCTCCAGGCCCTCGCGCCGCTCGCCCTCCAGCGCGCGGCCGAGCACGTCCTCGGCCCGGGTGCCGGCGTAGACGTCGGCGGTGTCGAACGTGGTGATGCCGGCGTCCAGGGCGGCCCGGACGCAGGCGAACGCCGCGTCCTCCTCGACCTGCGAGCCGTGGGTGATCCAGTTGCCGTACGAGATCTCGCTGACCATCAGGCCGGAACGGCCCAGGTGTCGGAATTCCATGTCTCGACCCTAGTCCCGGCCGCCGGGCGGCCGCCCGGCGCCCGACCCGGCGTCCTCAGGTGGGCAGCAGGACATCCCGCATCCGCGCGGCGAGCCACCGCCGGAAGGTGTCCTCGGGCCAGCCGCAGTGCAGCACCAGGGCCGCGTAGTGCGCCGGATCGTTGTAGAACCACAGCTCGTCGACCGCCCGCTCGACGTCGGCGCCCTGGCGGAGCGGGCCGAAGGTGCGGACCTGCTCGACCACCATCCGGGCGCCGGCCCGCCGGTTGCGCAGCAGGGTCTCCCACACCTCGGCCACCTCGGGGGTCTCGTCGGCCGCGCGGCGTACGGCCTCGAAGACCCGCGCGGCGCGTCCGCCGATCAGCGTGCACACCCGGGCGTAGCCGTCGAGCACCTCGCCCTGGCCGCCGGCGTCCCACACCGGCCGGAACCAGGGTCGCTGTGCCACCGGCACCGGCTCGTCGTCACCGGCCAGCGCCTGGTCGAGCACCTGGCTCAGCAGCGCCGGCTTGGAACCGAAGGCGGCGAACACCGTGGGCCGGGCCACGCCGGCGGCGGCGGCCACGTCGGCCAGCGAGGTCGCCGCGTAGCCACGGGCCACGAAGAGTTCGGTGGCGGCCGCTATCACCGCCTGGCGGGTACGCCGAGCGCCTTCCTCCCGGACCCGGGACCGGTACGGCCGGGTCGGTTTTTTTCCGTCCTTGACGTCGCCCATGACGGCGCGATACTAACAATGTATTCACTAGACCAACGACTATCCAATATCGCGCCGTCTGACGAAGGTGGTGCCGACATCGCGCCGCTGCTTCGGCGTGGGCGGTGTCGCGCCGTCTGCTCCGGGCGGCGCCGACCGGAGGAGGCGGCATGTCCGTCGGCCCGTACCTGCGCCGTCCCGACGAGGGGGAGGCGTACTGGTTCCTCGGCAACCTGGTCACGATCAAGGCCGCGGGCGCGCAGACCCGGGACCAGTTGACCGTGGCCGAATTCGTCAACCCGCCGGGCTTCGCCCCGCCGCTGCACCGGCACCAGTTGGAGGACGAGATGTTCTACGTCCTCTCCGGCGCCGCCCGGTTCCACTGCGCCGACCAGACCTTCCAGGCCGGACCGGGCGACTTCGTGCTGCTGCCGGTCGGCCTGGCCCACACCTTCACGGTCGGGCCGGACGAGCCGCTGCGGGCGCTCCAACTCACCACCCCCGGCGGATTCGAGCGGTTCGCCGCGGCGGCCGGCGTGCCGGCACCCGAGCTGCGGCTGCCCGATCCGCTGCCGATCGATCCGGCCGCGCTCGGGCACGCCGCCGCGCGCAACGGCATCGAACTGCTGGGACCCCCGCCGGGGCGGTGAGATGTGCGCGGGCGGCGGCGCGCGCCGCCGGGTGGCCGGGTCAGATCACCGGGTTGGTGTCGGTGAGCAGCCGCTCGATCTCCGCGACCACTTCCTCGCGGTCCCGGTGCACCGGGTCGATGAGCAGCTCACCGCGCCGGTCGAGCGCGCCCCACCGACCGGCGGCGGTGGCCACCAGGAACGCGACCGGGTGGATGACCAGCGCCGGGTGGGCCGGCGGCACGATCACCCGCCCGGTCCGGTCGACCACGCCGCGCCGGCCCGCCACGTCCACCACGGCCAGCCCCTCGTCGGTGAAGTCGTCGACCTGGCGGCCGTCGGAGAGCGTCGTGGCGAATCCGTGGTACCGGGTCGGCAGCACGATCTGGCCGGTCTTGTCCACCGCGCCCCAGCCCTCCCGGCGGACCGCGGCCACCCCGCGCCGGAACGGGCGTACGTCGGCGAAGCCGGGCGGGATCGCCACGTCACCGTTGGGGCGGATGGCCAGCCAGCCGGCGCCCCGGTCGCGGAGCACCCAGGCCAGGCCGTCGGAGAAGGACCGCACGGCGAGGTACGCCGGTTCGATCACCGTCGTGCCGGTGAGCGCGATCAGCGACCAGCGGTCGGTGTCCGGCCGGCGTACCCAGGCGAGCCCCTCGCGGAACGGCTGCGCCTCCGCGTACCGGGCGGGGATCACCAGGTCGCCGTCCGGGTCGGCGTAGCCCCAGAGGGTGTCGTCGCGGGCGGGCACCGGGGGCCGCACGCGGTCCAGCAGGTCGTCGCGGGTGCGGGGGTACGGCCCGAAGCCGTGCTCCGCGGCCCGGTCGGCGACCGCGTCCAGCGCCGTCCGGATCCGGGCCAGCAGGTCGGCGTCGGTGGCGCCGCGCAGGTCCAGCGCCCGCTCGAAGTGCTGGCTCGCCTCCATCAACCGGCCCTGGTCGTACGCGGACCGCCCGGCGTGCTCGTGCAGGGCCGCGCGCAGCCGGTCGGGCAGTTCGGGCGAGTTGGCCTCGGCGAGGAGCCGGTCGGCTTCCGCGTGGTCGCCCCGCCAGCGCAGTACGTGCGCCAGCCGGGCCTGGGCCAGCGCGATCCGCCGCAGCTCGCCGGTGGCCTCCGCGTACGTCAGGGCGAGCCGACCGTCGGCGAGCGCGTCGTCCAGCTCGCCGAGGGCCCGCGACACCACCGCGCGCAGGCTGAGCAGCCGGGCTCGGGACCGGTTGTCGACCGTGGTGCCCAGCTTCTCGGTCAGGCCCCGCCGGATAGTCCGCAGTTCGTCCGGGTCGTCCACCACCTCGCGCAGGGTGACCGGGTCGAGCCGCCACCGGTAGCTGGCGAGCGCCTGCTCGGGGTCACCCTGCGCTTCGGACGCCCGCCCCGCGGCCGGGTCGGATCCGTCGGGCCGCGACCCGGTTCCGGCCGGCGGAGCCGAGACGGGCGCCTCCGGCGTCGCGGAGCCGGGCGCGGCCGGTGGGGCCGAGACGGGTGCTCCTGGCGGGCTCGACACGGGTGCGGCCGGCGTCGCGGAGCCGGGCGCGGCCGGTGGGGTGGAGACGGGTGCGGCCGGTGGCCCGGAGACGGGTGTGCCGGGCGGAGCCGAGACGGGCACGGCCGGTGGCCCGGAGACGGGTGCGGCTGGTGGCCCGGAGACGGGCGGGGCCGGCGGTGAGGATACGGGTGCCGCGGGCCGGACCGGTTCGGGTGTCACGGCCGTGTCGGGTGTCGCCGCCGTGTCGGGTGTCCCGGGCGGGGCGGAGGCCGGGACAGCAGGCGCGCCGGAGGTGGGCGCGGTGGCCGGCGTGGACACCGACGCGTCGGCCGGAGCGGAGAAGACCGCTGCGGATGGCGGTGACGCCAGCTGCGCCGGCACGGGTGGGGCCGAGAGGGGTGCGGCAGGCGGGCCGGAGTCCGGCGCGCCGGGCGGTGCGGGTGCGCCGTGCGGCGCGGACACGGGCATGGCCGGCGGGGCCGG
>NZ_QGSW01000145.1:0-42583 GCF_003176715.1 Micromonospora sp. S4605 | reverse complement strand
GCCCCGGTCCGCTCCGATGGCCGCCAGCCCGCGGCGGCCATCGGAGCGGACCGGGGCGGGCCGGGCCGGGATCGGCCGCCGGCCGCCGGGGACCAGTTCCGGCGGGCGGTTGGCCGCCACGTCCTCGACCCAGCCGACCAGCGCGGTCACCACCGCGACCAGCGCGAAGACCAGGGTGACCCGGATGGCCAGGCCGACCGGGTCCTGGTGCGACCAGCCGACCACGTCGACCAGCGGGGTGAGCGCGACCACGAACGGCATGTGCCAGAGGTACACGGTCAGCGCCCGCCGGTTGAACACGGTCACCAGCCGGTCGAACCGGGGGAACCGGCCCAGCCAAGCCGCGCCGGACGGCCCCCGGCCCAGCAGGACGAGCACGAAGGCGGCCGACCAGAGGGCGTTGCCGAGGTGGTTGTCGTTGAGGTCGAAGCCGCGCGGGCCCGGGTGGGTGACGATCCACGCGCCGCCAGCCGTGGCGAGGACCAGGGCGACCGGCAGCAGCACCCGGTTGGCCAGCCGGCGCAACATCCCGGCCTGGTGGGCGAAGCCGAGCAGCCAGGCGCCGAAGTAGAGGCCGAACTCGCGCAGCACCACCGGCGCCGCCGGGTAGAGGCCGAACTCCACCGCGGCGAGCAGGGCGTACGGGGCGAGCAGGGTGGGCACCGGGGCGCGCCGGAACAGCCAGAGCGCGACCGGCGAGGCGAGCACGAACCAGAGGTAGTCGCGCAGGTACCAGATCACGCTCAGCGCCAGGGCGCCCCAGTCGTTGGCCGGCGGGTCGGCGATCGGGAAGAGCCAGAGCAGCACCTTGGGGCTCAGCGGCATCCCGGTGAGCAGCATCGCCGGTACGAAGACGGCGGCGACCACCCAGAGCGACGGCAGCAGGCGACGCAGCCGCCGGACGACGGCGGTCGGACCCCAGCGGTGCAGCGAGGCGGCCATCAGCGAGCCGGCGAGCGCGAACATCACCGACATCGCCGGGAAGACCAGGGTCAGGGTGGCCCACCCGGTGACGTGGTAGACGACGACTCGAACGATGGCCAGGAAGCGGAGCAGGTCCAGGTATCGGTTTCGCATCAGCCTGCAGGGGTCCGGGGGCACGGGGATCTTCCTCCCCTACCCTGCGCCGCCGGCCCGCCAAACGACAGAGGCCCCGATCGAACGTGAACATCCCCATATGCCCGACCGATACCGATCATTCCGCCGCGGGGCATCCGGGGGGTCGCCACCGTGCCCGCCCCGGCGGAGGTCCGCGGTGACCGCCGCCGTCCGGGGCGGGCCGGTCAGAAGCCGAGCTTGCGCAGCTGCTTCGGGTCCCGCTGCCAGTCCTTGGCCACCCGTACGTGCAGGTCGAGGTAGACCCGGGTGCCGAGCAGCTCCTCGATCTGGCGGCGGGCGGTGGTGCCGACCTCCTTGAGCCGGCTGGCCCGGTGGCCGATCACAATCGCCTTCTGGCTGGGCCGCTCCACGTAGACGTCGGCGTAGATCCTGGTCAGCTGCCCCTCGGGGATCATCTCCTCGACCACCACCGCGATGGAGTGCGGCAGCTCGTCGCGGACGCCCTCCAGGGCGGCCTCCCGGATCAGCTCGGCGACCATCACCTGCTCCGGGTCGTCGGTGAGCATGTCGTCCGGGTAGAGCTGGGGCGACTCGGGCAGGTAGCGGGTCATCACGTCGACCAGCGTGTCCAGCTGGTGCCCGGAGACCGCGCTGACCGGCACCACCTCGGCGAACTCGCCCAGCTCGCTGACCGCGAGCAGTTGCTCGGCGAGCCGCTTGCGGTCCACCAGGTCGGTCTTGGTCACCACGGCCAGCACTGTCGCCTTCAGCCCGGCCAGCTCGCCGGTGATGAACCGGTCGCCCCGGCCGATCGGCTCGTCGGCCGGGATGCACAGCCCGATCACGTCGACCTCGCTCCAGGTCTGCCGGACCAGGTCGTTGAGGCGCTCGCCGAGCAGCGTACGGGGGCGGTGCAGGCCGGGGGTGTCGACCAGGACGAGCTGCGAGTCGGGTCGGTGCAGCACGGCTCGGATCACGTGCCGGGTGGTCTGCGGCTTGTTCGAGGTGATCGCGATCTTCTGCCCGACGATCGCGTTGGTCAGCGTCGACTTGCCGGCATTCGGCCGGCCGACGAAGCAGGCGAACCCGGCCCGGTACGGCCGCTGTGCCAGGTCGCTCACGCCGCCGCCCCACTCGACGTGGCAGCGGCCCGCGGCGCCCCGCTCGACGTGGCAGCGGCCCGCGGCGTCCCGCTCGACGGGGCAGCGGCCCGCGGCGTCCCGCCGTCGGGCTGGACGATCCGCCGGGTCACGCGGTCACCGTGCCGAGGACGGTGCCGTCCGGGGCGGCCACGTGGACCGGCGCGTCGGCGGAGAGGTCCCGCACCGCTGCGTGCCCGGCGCCGTCCAGCGTCGACGCCTCGGTGACCACCACGGCCGCCTCCAGTCGGGTGGCGCCGGCCGCGGCCGCCGAGGCGACCGCCAGCTGGAGCGCGGTGATCGTCAGCGAGGGCAGCGAGACGCTGGCCGCCGCGTACGTCCGGCCGTCCTGGTCGCGGACCGCCGCGCCCTCCACGGCGCCCACCCGGCCCCGCGCGCCCCGGGCCAGCACGACCAGCTTGGCGTCCTCGGCGCTCAGCTCGACCGGCTCGGACGGGGTGGGCCGGGCGGCCGGCGCGGCGGATGACTCAGGCATCGGCGGGTTGCCTCTCCTCGGATCGGTTGTGGTTGCCCCGGGACTCGGGGTGTTCGCCCCGGCCGGAGCCGTCCGGTTCGCCGGTCGACTCCATGCGGCGCACCAGCACCGTGTCGATCCGGTTGCGCCGGCCGGTGGTGCCCTCGGCGACCAGCCGGAGGCCGGCCACCTCGGCCTGCGCCCCGGGGATCGGGACCCGGCCGAGTGACTGGGCGAGCAGGCCGCCGACCGTCTCCACCTCGTCGGTGGGCAGTTCGGTGTCGAACAGCTCGCCCAGGTCCTCCACCGGGAGCCGGGCGGTGACCCGCACCGCCCCGTCCTCCAGGCGTTCGACCGGCGGGCGCTCGACATCGTACTCGTCGGTGATCTCGCCGACGATCTCCTCCAGGATGTCCTCGATGGTGACCAGCCCGCCGGTGCCGCCGTACTCGTCGACGACGATCACCAGGTGGTTACGGGCGGCCTGCATCTCGGAGAGCAGGTCGTCGACCGGCTTGGACTCGGGCACGAAGGTGGCCGGGCGCATCAGCTCGGCCACCGGCAGCCGCCGGTCCTCCGGCGCGCCGCCCTGGGTGCGCCGGATCAGGTCCTTGAGGTAGAGCAGGCCGAGCACGTCGTCGACGCTCTCGCCGATGACCGGGATCCGGGAGAACCCGGAGCGCAGGAAGAGCGCCAGCGCCTGGGAGAGGGTCTTGGTCCCCTCGATCCAAACCATCTCCGTACGCGGCACCATCACCTCGCGGGCGATGGTGTCACCGAGCGCGAAGACCGAGTGGATCATCTGGCGTTCGCCGTGCTCCACCACGCCGCGCTGCTCGGCCAGGTCGACCAGCTCGCGCAGCTCCACCTGGGTGGCGAACGGCCCCTCCCGGAAGCCGCGCCCCGGAGTCACCGCGTTGCCGATCAGGATCAGCAGCGAGGCGAGCGGGTTGAGCGCCCGGCCGAGCCAGCGCACCAGCGGCGCGACCGCCCGGCCCACCGCGTACGCGTGCTGCCGGCCGAGGGTGCGCGGACCGACGCCGACCACCACGAAGCTGACCACGGTCATCGCCCCGGCGGTGATCAGCGCGGCCCGCCAGCCTGCCCCGAAGGTGTCCACCGCGACCAGGGCCACCAGGGTGGTGGCGGTCAGCTCGGCGAGCAGCCGCAGCAGCAGGAGCAGGTTGAGGTGGCGGACCACGTCGCCGGCGACGGCCTGGAGGGTACGCGCGCCGCGCGCGCCGTCCCGGGCCAGTTCGGCGGCCCGGGCCGGGGAGACCGCGGCCAGCGCGGCCTCGGTCATCGCGATCAGGCCGGCGAGCACCACCAGCCCGGCAGCGAAGACGAGCAGTTGCGCGTCGGGCAGGCCGGCGGTCGCGCCCGCCGCCAGTAGCGGTGTGGACATCACCGGGACCGGGTCGACCGCCAGCTCGCCAGCAGACGGGCCTGGAGCGCGAACATCTCCCGCTCCTCCTCCGGCTCGGCGTGGTCGTAGCCGAGCAGGTGCAGCACGCCGTGCACGGTGAGCAGGTGCAGCTCGTCGGCGGCGGAGTGCCCGGCGGTGGCCGCCTGCTTGGCCGCCACCTCGGGGCAGAGCACGATGTCACCGAGCAGGGCCGGCTCGCCGCCCGCGGCGGTGGCCTCCCCCGGCCCGTGGTCGACGCTGCCCTCGTCCATGGGGAAGGCGAGCACGTCGGTCGGCCCGTCGCCACCCATCCAGCGGTGGTTGAGCTCGGTCATGTAGTCGACGTCGACCAGCAGCACGGAGAGCTCGGCGAGGGGGTTGACCCCCATCTCGTCGAGGGCGTGCCGGGCGACGGCGAGCACGGCGTCGGTGTCGACGTCGACACCGGACTCGTTGGCGATCTCGATGGACAACTGTCTTCCTCTGTCTAGCGGCGCCGGCCGGCGCGGCCGCCCTGGGCGGCCCGCCCCGGCACGGCGCGCACGCTCTGCGCCTGCTGGTTCTCCCGCTCGGCGTCCCAGCGGGCGTACGCGTCGACGATCTCCCCGACCAGCCGGTGCCGGACCACGTCCGAGCTGGAGAGCTGGGCGAAGTGCACGTCCTCGACGTTCGCCAGGATCTCCCGGACCACCCGCAGGCCGCTGGTCGTGCCGCCGGGGAGGTCCACCTGGGTCACGTCGCCGGTGACGACGATCTTGGAATTGAAGCCCAGCCGGGTGAGGAACATCTTCATCTGCTCGGGCGTGGTGTTCTGCGCCTCGTCGAGGATGATGAACGCGTCGTTGAGCGTCCGGCCGCGCATGTACGCCAGCGGCGCGACCTCGATCGTGCCCGCCGCCATCAGCTTCGGGATCGAGTCCGGGTCGAGCATGTCGTGCAGCGCGTCGTAGAGCGGGCGCAGGTAGGGGTCGATCTTCTCGTTCAGCGTGCCGGGCAGGAAGCCGAGCCGCTCCCCCGCCTCGACCGCCGGCCGGGTGAGGATGATCCGGTTGACCTGCTTGGCCTGGAGCGCCTGGACGGCCTTCGCCATGGCCAGGTAGGTCTTGCCGGTACCGGCCGGGCCGATGCCGAACACGATGGTGTGCGCGTCGATCGCGTCGACGTAGCGCTTCTGCCCCAGCGTCTTGGGACGGATGGTGCGGCCGCGCCGGGAGAGGATGTTGAGCGTCAGGACCTCGGCGGGCCGCTCGACGCTGCCCTGCTCGAGCATGCCGACGGTACGCCGGACGGCGTCTGTGGTCAGGGTCTCGCCTTTCTCGATGAGTTCGAGCAGCTCGCTGAAGAGCCGCTCGGCGAGGGCATTGTCCGCCGGGGCGCCACTGATCGTGATCTCGTTACCTCGGACGTGCACGTCGCTGTTCACCGAGCGCTCGACCAGTCGCAGGATCTCGTCACCCGCGCCGAGCAGGTTGACCATGATCTTGGAATCGGGGACCGTGATCCTGGTCTGCACCCGAGGCGGGCCGGGAGGTGGGGTGCCGGTCATAGGTCGGGCCGAGGGGCCCTGCGCACCTGCTCTCGAATCAGCGCCGGCCCTGCTGGCGCGGCGTGCGGACGTTACACCCATCGTATCGGTTCAACACGGGTGGCACCTCGCCCATTTCCGCCGCCCCGGGTCAGCTTCCCGCGCGGAAGTCGTACCGCTCGAAGGTCTCCTGGGTACGGGTGAACCGGTACGTCGCCCAGTGCATCCGGACCACCGTGCCGCGCTCGTCCCGGGTCAGCCGGAGCAACTCGCCGACCTCCCGGCCGGACACCGTGCGGTAGACGTCCGGCTGGTCCGGCAGCGGCGCGAAGACCGCCGGCGGCTTCCCGGCCGGGTCGTCCGCGCCCCGCGCCCGCAGCGCCCCGTCGTGCCAGGAGAAGACGTACTCGAAGCCCTCGCCCCACCAGCGGCCGAGCAGCCCGCGGACCGCCTCCGGGGCCGGCGGGCCCGGCCGCCACGGCTCGATCTCGGCGGGGTCGTGCTCCACCGCCGCGTTGAGCAGCCGGTGGGTCAGCTCGAACAGCTCCGCCGCGGTGCCGGAGGAACCGAGCACCGCCGCGCCCATCGCACCGGCGGTGCCCTCGCCGCCCCGCCGGCCGTAGACGGCGGCCAGGAAGCCGGGCATCGCGCCGTCATGCCCGACGTGCATGATCCGCCGGCCCTGCGGGACCAGGATCAGCCCGAGCCCGAAGCCGCCGGTCCAGAGCGTCTCGTCGGTCACCGTCACCGGCCAGCGCATCTCGTCCAGGGTCGCCGGGGCGAGCACCCGGCCGGCGGCGTCGAGCGCCGCGGGGTCGGCCAGGAAGGCCGCCCAGCGCGCCATGTCACCGGCGGTGCTCCAGAGTTGCGCGGCCGGACCGACCGCACCGAAATCGGTCGGCGGCTCCGGGTGCGCCTCGTCGGAGTACGCGTCGACCAGGAAGCCGGTCGCGGCCCGCCGGCCCGGCGTCACCGTGGTGTGGGTCAGCCCCAGCGGGGTCAGCACCCGCTCGGTCAGCAACTCGGCCCAGGTGCCGCCGCGCAGCTCGCCGACCATCCGGCCGAGCAGCGCCATGCCGAGGTTGGAGTAGTGGTAGCGACGGCCCGGCGGCAGCACCCGCTCGGCGCGGGCCAGGTCGGCGAGGAGCGCGTCGGCGTCCGGGGCGCGCAGGGTGTCCCAGACGTCGCCGTACGGCTCCCGTTGCAGGCCGGCGGTGTGCGACAGCAGCCGGCGCACGGTCAGCTCGCCGTGCGCCGGCAGGTCCAGGTGCCGGCCGATCGGGTCGTCGAGGTCGAGCAGGCCGTCGTCGCGGCACTGCAGGGTCAGCACGGCGGTGAAGGTCTTGGTGACCGAGCCGATCCGGAACCGGGTCTCCGGGTCGAGCGCGGTGTCGTTGCCGGTCCAGCCGACCGTGCACTGCCACAGCGGCCGGTCGGCCCGGTGCAGCGCCGCCGACACCGCCGGCACCCGCGCCTGCGCCTGCACCCGCCGCACCATCCGCCCGAGGCGGTCCCCCACATCCGTCACCCGGGCAGTGTAAGGAGGAGCGGCGGGTCGGCGGGCGACGACGGGTCAGCGGCAGAGCATCGGGCCGAGCGGCGCGCCGCCGAGCAGGTGCGCGTGCGCGTGGAAGACCTCCTGGCCGCCGTACGTGCCGGTGTTGAACATCAGCCGGAACCCGTCGCCGAGCAGCCCCTCGTCCTCGGCCACCGCGGCGGCCGTGGCGAGCACCGCACCGGCCAGCGCGGGGTCGCCCTGGCCGAGGGTGGCCACGTCGGCGTAGTGCTCCTTGGGGATCACCAGCACGTGCACCGGCGCCTTCGGGTCGATGTCGCGGAAGGCGAGGGTGGTGTCCGTTTCCCGGACGATGGTGGCCGGGATCTCCCCGGCGACGATGCGGCAGAACAGGCAGTCGGCTCCCATCCGGGCATGTTATGCGCTGCGCCGGGGGCCGGTGAGCAGGGCCGGACCGCTCCGGCATGATGGCCGGCGTGACTTCACGGGCGGTACTGGTGACGGGGGGCTCGCGCGGCATCGGGCGGGCGGTGGTCAGGGCCTTCGCGGCCGGCGGCGACCGGGTGGCGATCCACCATCGGGACTCGGCGGAACTGGCCGAGGAGCTGCGCGCGCAACTGCCCGGCGACGGGCACGTCGTGGTCCGCGCCGACCTCGCCGACCCGGACGCGGTCCGGGCGATGGTGGACGAGGCCGCCGAGCGGCTCGGCGGGCTGGACGTGCTGGTGAACAACGCTGGCGTGTTCGGGCCCGCCGACCCGCCGCACCCGGTCTTCGAGAGCAGCTACGAGCAGTGGCGGCAGCGCTGGCGCGAGGTGCTGGACACCAACCTGTTCGGCGCGGCCAACGCCACCTGGTGCGCCGCCCAGCACATGCGCGGGCGCGGCGGGCGGATCGTCAACGTCTCCTCGCGCGGCGCGTTCCGCGGCGAGCCGGGCAACCCGGCGTACGGGGCGAGCAAGGCGGGGTTGAACGCGATGGGGCAGTCGCTCGCGGTGGCGCTGGCCCCGTACGGGATCGCGGTGGCCACGATCGCGCCCGGTTTCGTGGCCACCGACATGACCAACGAGCACCTGAAGGCCGAGCGCGGCGCGGCGGTCCGGGCGCAGAGCCCGTTCAACCGGGTCGCCCGCCCGGAGGAGATCGCCGCCGCGGTGCACTGGCTCGCCTCCCCCGAGGCCGAGTGGGCCTCCGGCACAATCGTCGACCTCAACGGCGCCTCCTACCTGCGCAGCTGACCGCGGTCCCGGGCCGGGCCGCTACCAGCGGTGCAGGCGGGCCGACAGCACGGCGAGCGCGGCCACTCCCGCCGTCGAGGTGCGCAGCACGGCGGAGCCGAGGCGGACCGGGCGGGCACCGGCCGCGGTGAACGCGTCCAGCTCGGCCGGGGCGATGCCGCCCTCCGGGCCGACCACCAGCACGATCTCGCCGGAATCGGGCAGCTCGGCGGTGGTCAGCCGGTCGTCGGCCTCCTCGTGCAGCACGAAGGCGGCGGCCGCGCCGGCGATCCGGCGGGCCACCCGGCCGGTGGACTCGTCCGGCGCCCCGGCGACCACCGGCAGCCAGGCCCGGCGGGCCTGCTTGGCGGCCTCCCGGGCGGTCGCCGCCCACTTCTCCCGGGCCCGTACGCCCCGGTCGCCGCGCCACTGGGTGACCGAGCGGGCCGCCGCCCAGGGCACGATCTCGTCCACCCCGACCTCGGTCATCGCCTGCACGGCCAGTTCGCCCCGGTCGCCCTTGGCGATGCCCTGCACCACCACCAGCCGCGGCACGGACGCGTCGACGTACCCCCGGGAGCGGATGTCCAGTTCCAGGCTGCCCCGGCCGACGGCGGTGACCACGGCGGTGGCCGTGCCCCCGTGCCCGTCGGCGAGCAGCAGTTCCTCGCCGACCCGCAGGCGCTGCACCGTGGCGGCGTGGTGGCCCTCCGGGCCGTCGAGGGTCAGCGAGTCGGCGGTCGGCAACGATTCGACCAGGAACAGCGGCGCGGACACCGGCTCAGGCTATCGGCCGCGCCGGTGGCCGGGGCGGTGAGGCGGGTGACCGGGCGACGGCCGGTCACCCGCGCCGCGCCGCCGCCCGCTGGCGGCCGCGGCCGCGCCGTACCCGGGGTGCGGCGCGGCGTGCGGGCGGGTCAGGCGTGGCCGTTGAAGGCGTCGCGCATCCGGGAGAAGAAGCCGCCCTGCTTGGTCAGCTCGGCCACCTCCTCGCCCCGGGTCTTGGCGAACTCGCGCAGCATCCGCTCCTGCTCGGCGTCGAGCTTGGTGGGGGTGCGCACGTCGAGGTGGACGTAGAGGTCGCCGCGGCCGGTGCCGCGCAGGTGCGGCACGCCCCGGGCGCGCAGCCGCAGCGTGCTGCCCGGCTGGGTGCCCGGCTTGACGTCGACGGTCTCCTCGCTGTCCAGCGTCTTGATGGTCAGCCGGGTGCCGAGCGCGGCGGCGGTCATCGGCACGGTGACCCGGCAGTGCAGGTCGTCGCCCTTGCGGGAGTAGACGTCGTGCGGACGCTCGTGGATCTCCACGTAGAGGTCGCCGGCGGTGCCGCCGCCGGGGCCGACCTCGCCCTGCTGGGCCAGCCGGATCCGCATGCCGTCCTCGACGCCGGCCGGGATCTTCACGGTCAGCGACCGCCGGGTGCGGACCCGGCCGTCACCGGCGCAGGTCGGGCAGGGGTGCGGGATGGTGGTGCCGTAGCCCTGGCAGACCGTGCACGGGCGGGCCGAGACCACCTGGCCGAGGAAGGTGCGCTGCACCGACTGCACCTCGCCCCGGCCGCCGCACGCCTCGCAGGTGGCCAGGTGGGTGCCGGCGGCCGTGCCGGCGCCGGAGCAGGTGGTGCAGAGCACGGCGGTGTCGACGGTGATCGGGGCCTCCACGCCGAACGCGGTCTCGTGCAGGTCCAGCTCCAGCCGCAGGATCGCGTCCGCGCCCGGACGGGTACGCGGCCGCGGTCCGCGGGAGCCACCCGCGCCGCCGAAGAACGCGTCCATGATGTCCTGGAAGCCGACGAACGGGCCGGCGCCGCCGGGGCCCCCGGGGCCGCCCGCGCCCCCGCCGCCCGGGGCGAGCGGGTCGCCGCCCAGGTCGACGATCTGCCGTTTCCGGTCGTCCGAGAGGACCTCGTACGCGGCGTTGATGTCCTTGAACTTCTCCTGTGCCTCCGGATCCGGATTGACATCCGGGTGGTACTGCCGCGCCAGCTTGCGGTAGGCGCGCTTGATCTCGTCGTCGGAGGCGTCCCGGCTCACGCCGAGAATGCCGTAGTAGTCCCTGGCCACTGCGTTCCGTGTCCTCATGTTCGTCTCGCGTTGCGCCGGTCGCCGGCCGGAACCGGCCGTCGGTACTGCCTGGTCAGTTCTGGGCCAGCAGGTCGCCCACGTAGCGTGCCACGGCCCTCACCGTGGCGATGGTGCCGGGGTAGTCCATCCGGGTCGGCCCCAGCACGCCGAGACCACCCACGATGGTCGAACCGGGGCCGTAGCCGGTGCTGACCACCGAGGCGGCACGCAGGTTGTCGATCTCGTTCTCGTCGCCGATCCGGACCCGCAGCGTGCTCGGCTCGACCTCGCCGATCAGCTTGAGCAGCACGACCTCCTCCTCGAGCGCCTCGAGGATGGGTCGCAGCGAGCCCTGGAAGTCGAGCAGCCCGCCGCGGGTCAGGTTGGCCGTGCCGGCCAGCGCGATCCGCTCCTCGTGCCGCTCGACCAGCGTCTCCAGCAGCACGGTGGAGAGAGTGGCCATCGCCGGCCGCAGGTCGGGCGTGGCCTCGTCGACCAGCGCCTGCACCAGCGGCGGGGTCTCCGACAGCCGGGTGCCGACCAGCTTCTCGTTGACCAGCCGGCGCAGGTCGAGGACGTCGTCGGCCGGGATCGGCCCGGGCATCTCGACCAGTCGCTGCTCGACCCGGCCGGTGTCGGCGATCATCACGAGCATCAGCCGGGTGGTGGAGATCGGCACCAGCTCCAGGTGGCGCACCGAGGAGCGGGCCAGGCTCGGGTACTGCACGACGGCGACCTGCCGGGTCAGCTGCGCCAGCAGCCGCACCGTGCGGTGCACCACGTCGTCGAGGTCGACCGCGCCGACCAGGAAACGCTCGATCGCCCGGCGCTCGGCCGGGCTGAGCGGCTTGACCCGGGACAGCCGGTCCACGAAGAGCCGGTAGCCGCGGTCGGTGGGCACCCGGCCGGCACTGGTGTGCGGCTGCCGGATGTAGCCCTCCTCCTCCAGCACGGCCATGTCGTTGCGCACCGTGGCCGGGGAGACCCCGAGCTGGTGCCGCTCGACCAGCGCCTTGCTGCCGACCGGCTCCTGCGTGGCGACGTAGTCCTCGACGATCGCGCGCAGCACCGCGAGCTTGCGGTCGTCGAGACCCATCTCCCCCACCTCCTGTCGCACGTCGGCCGGCGGCGCACTGCCGGCCGCGCGGCGCATCCTGGCACTCGACTGTAGCGAGTGCCAGTCTACGTCGGCGGGCCCGCCGACGCGATGATCAAGACGGACCACCGGTGCGCCCGCGCCGGCCGATCATCCGGACAAGCCGGTCGATGTCGCTCTGGTGCGTCCTTGCCGGCTGCCCCTACCGTGACGTGCATGACTGAACCGCCTCGCCCCCCGGGAGCCGACGGCCCCGGCGCACCGCCGCCGGACCCGACCGCTCCGTCGGCCGTCCCCGGCCAGCCGGCCGGTGACGAACCCACCGCACCACTGTCCGGGGCGTCGGCCCCGGGCGGCTATCCCCCGCCCGGTGGCTATCCGCCGCCCACCGGTGACCAACCGCCGTCGGGTGGCTACCCTCCGCCAGCCGGCGCTCCCCCGTCCGGCGGCTACCCGCCGCCCGGTGGCTACCCCCCGGGGGCCGGCTACCCGACCGGTGGCGGCTACGGCCCACCCGCCGGCTTCGCCAATAACGAGGACAAGACCTGGGCCCTGATCGCCCACTTCGGCGGCGCGGCCGGCGTGATCATCGGTGGTGGCCTGCTCGGCTGGCTGGCGCCGCTCATCGCGATGATGGTGCGCGGGCAGCAGTCGCCGACCGTCCGGGCGCACGCCGTCGCGGCGCTGAACTTCCAACTCACCTGGACGATCGTCGGCGTGCTGGGCTGGGTGGTCACGCTGGTCACCTGCGGGATCCTGTTCTTCGTCCCGATGCTCGTCTGGCTGGTGCCGCTGATCTTCGGGATCATCGGCGGGTTCAAGGCCAACGAGGGCGTGCTCTACCGCTACCCGATGACCTACAGCTTCACCAGGTGACCCGGGGCCGGCCGCTCCCCCGGCCGGCTCCGGGCGGCCCCGGTCAGGGCAGCAGGTCGCGCACCACGGCGTCGGCGAGCAGCCGCCCGCGCAGGGTGAGCACCGCCCGGCCGGCCGCGTACTCGGGCGCCGCGAGCAGCCCGTCGGCCAACGCCCGCTCGGCGCCGGCCCGGCCGGCCGCGTCCAGGCCGGCCAGCGGCAGCCCGTCGGCGAGCCGCAGCCGGAGCATGACGTCCTCGGTGTGCGCCTCGTCGGGGGTGAGCACCTCCCGGGCCAGGCCGGGCGATCGTCCGGCGGCGAGCCGCTGGGCGTACGCCGTGGGGTGCTTGACGTTCCACCAGCGCACCCCGCCGACGTGGCTGTGCGCCCCCGGGCCGAGGCCCCACCAGTCGGCGCCGGTCCAGTAGAGCAGGTTGTGCCGGCACCGGCCGGCCGGTGTGCGGGCCCAGTTGGAGACCTCGTACCAGGAGAAGCCGGCGGCGGAGAGCGCGGCCTCCGCGGCCAGGTAGCGGTCCGCCGCGACGTCGTCACTGGGGTACGGCAGCTCGCCCCGGCGCATCCGGGCGGCCAGCCGGGTGCCGTCCTCCACGATCAGGGCGTACGCGCTGACGTGGTCGACCCCGGCCGCCACCACCTGCGCCAGCGAGGCGGCGAAGTCCTCGGCGCTCTCCCCCGGCGTGCCGTAGATGAGGTCCAGGTTGACGTGGTCGAACCCGGCGTCGCGCGCCTCGGCGGCGGCTGCGGTGGCCCGGCCGGCGCTGTGCGTCCGGTCCAGGATCGCCAGTACCCCCGGCGACGCGGACTGCATGCCCAGCGAGATCCGGGTGTAGCCGGCCGCGCGCAGCGTCTTGAGCGACTCCGGGGTGACCGACTCGGGGTTGGCCTCGGTGGTCACCTCGGCGTCGGCGGCCAGCCCCCAGGTGCGGTCGATGCCGTCCAGGATCCGGGCCAGGTCGTCGGCGGGGAGCAGGGTCGGGGTGCCGCCGCCGACGAAGACGGTGTCCACCCGCGGCGGCGGGGCGTCGCCGAGCACCCGGGCGGCGAGGGCCAGCTCGGCCAGCACGGTGTCGGCGTAGCTCTCCCGGCTCGCCCCGCCCCCCAGCTCCGCCGCCGTGTACGTGTTGAAGTCGCAGTAGCCGCAGCGGCTGGCGCAGAACGGCACGTGCACGTACACGCCGAAGCCGCGCGCGCCGACCGCGCGGGTGGCGGTGGCGGGCAGCGAACCGTCGGCCGGGACGGGTTCGCCTTCTGGAAGGACGCCGGGCATGGCCACTAGTGTGCCCGCATGACCTCTCCCGACGCGCTGGTGCGGGTCGCCACGGCCCGCGGGGTGACCACCCTCACCCTGGACAGCCCGCACAACCGCAACGCGCTCTCCACCCCGCTGATGACCGAGCTGCTCGCCGGCCTGGCCGCCGCGGTCGCCGACGACACGGTCCGGGTGATCGTGCTCGACCACACCGGCCCGGTCTTCTGCTCCGGCGCCGACCTGAAGGAGACCGCCGCCGCGTACGCCAGCGGAACGGTGCCCGCGGGCATGCTCGGCGACGTGCTGACCGCCGTCTGGGAGTGCCCGAAGCCGGTGCTGGCCCGGGTCGCCGGGCCGGCCCGGGCGGGCGGCCTCGGCCTGATCGCGGCGGCCGACCTGGCCGTCTGCGCCGAGGAGGCCACCTTCGCCTTCACCGAGGTGCGGATCGGGGTGATCCCGGCGGTGATCTCGGCGACCGTGCTGCCCCGGCTGCACCCGCGGGCGGCGGCGGAGCTGTACCTGACCGGGGACACCTTCGACGGCCGCCGGGCCGCCGAGATCGGCCTGGTCACCGCCGCGGTGCCGGCCGACGGGCTGGACGCGGCGGTGACCCGGTACTGCGACTCGCTGGTCCGTGGCGCGCCGGCCGCGCTCGCCGGGGCGAAGCGGCTGCTGCGCCGGCCGCCCGCCACCGACCTGCGCACCGAGATCGCCGACCTGGCCGAACTCTCCACCGGCTTCTTCCTCTCCGACGACGGTCGGGAGGGCGTGCTGGCGTTCCGGGAGAAGCGCCCGCCGCGCTGGGTGGCCGAGCTGGACGAGGCGGCGGAGGTCTCGGGCTGACGCCGCCCGGGCGGGCGGGCCGGGTGTCCAGGTGAGGAACCTGCCGGAACGGGAACCTTCCGGTCACTCAGCGGCCGGTGCACGCAACCCCGGGGCCAGGCCCGATCCGGTCGGACGACCCGGACGGGCCGTCCGGGGACGTACGCTTGTCGGGCTGTCGAACAGGGGGTGTGGGTGCGAACTCGGGCAGTCGTGGCGGGTGGAGTCGTCCTCGTGCTCGTCGCCGTGATCGGGGTCCTGTACGTCGTCCGCCAGTTCGGCGAGGGGCTGCGGCTGCCGCTGGCCAGCCGCACCTGCACCGTGCAGGCCGACGGCGAGGTGGCGCTGGACGGCGACCAGATGGCCAACGCGGCGACGATCGCGGCGATCGGGATCCAGCGGAAGATGCCGGAGCGGGCGGTGGTGGTGGCGCTGGCCACCGCGTACCAGGAGTCCGGCCTGCGCAACCTCGACGGCGGCGACCGCGACTCGATCGGGCTGTTCCAGCAGCGGCCGAGCCAGGGCTGGGGCACTCCGGCGCAGATCCGCGACCCCCGGTACGCGGCCAACCGGTTCTACGCGGCCCTGAAGAAGGTGCGCGGCTGGGAGCGGATGCGGGTCACCGACGCGGCGCAGAAGGTGCAGCGGTCGGCCTTCCCGGAGGCGTACCAGAAGTGGGCGGACGAGTCCCAGGTGCTCACCCGGGCGCTGCTCGGGCACGCCACCGGCGCGGTCGCCTGCACGGTGGGCCGGGATCCGGTGCTGCGCGGCACCGCCGCGACGGCAGCGTTGACCCGCGGGCTGGCCCTCGACTGGGGGCTGGCCGCGTCGGTCGCCGCCACCGACCTGACCGGCCTCAGCGTGCCCGCCGCGGACCAGCGCGGCGGCTGGCGGTACGCGCACTGGCTGGTCTCCCACGCCAGCGACCACGGATTGAAGCGGGTGCGCTTCGGCGACCTGGAGTGGACCGCCCGGGGTGGCACCTGGAACCGGGTGACCGACGGCTCCGCGGAGGATTCCCGGGTGGTGGCGGAGGTCTTCGCCGACGGGTGACGGACCCCGATCTCCTTACCCGCAGTCACCGCACAAACCGGCATTTCCGGCGATAGCCCCGCCGTGGCCGTTCGAGGTATACCCAACGCATTCGTACCACTGCCCATGGTCCGACCGCCGCCTCCGCGGCGGGTCGGGCATTCCCGCCCGCCCTTGCAGCGCGTTACGATCGGCGGCCTGTGCCAGCAATGGTTTCGCCTCATGGGGAGGGGTACGACGTGGCGTTCGACTACGGCGACCGGACCGGTTACGAGCCGATCAGCGACACTGACCGTAAGGAGTTCCACGAGCAGGGCTTCCTGCTGCTGCGGAACGTCCTGACGGAGGACCACCGGGCGGCGCTGGAGGCGGCGGTCGACCGCGTCTACGCCGAGGAGAAGGCCAAGGGCAACACCACCAAGGACGGCACCCTGCACCTGCTGGGCTTCCTGAACCGGGACGAGCTCTTCGGCGACCTGCTCACCCACCCGATCGCCTTCCCGTACATGTGGGGGCTGGCCGGGTGGAACATCTACAGCCACCACAACCACCTGGACGTGACCCCGCCGGCGCTGGAGCCGGAGAAGCCGTACTGGGGCTGGCACCAGGACGGGTACCGGCAGAACTCCGACCCGGAGACGATGGACCCGAACCTCCCCCGGCCGATGTTCTCGCTGAAGGTCGCCTACGTGCTCTCCGACCTGTCGGAGACCGGGCGCGGCGCCACCAAGGTCATCCCGGGCAGCCACCTGTGGAACTCGCTGCCCCGCCCGGCGGATACCACTGTGCACAACCCGGACCCGGAGGGCACGGTGGAGATCACCGCCAACCCGGGTGACGCGTTCATCTTCGACCGCCGCCAGTGGCACTCCCGGTCGACCAACCTGTCGACCATCACCCGCAAGATGCTCTTCGTCGGCTACACCTACCGGTGGATCCGTCCGCTGGACGAGCTGCACATCGACAAGGACGGCGAGTGGTGGGCCAACCGCACCCCGGTGCAGCGCCAGCTCTGCGGTGAGGGCACGCACACCGCGAACTACTGGGGCATCAACTGGGACGGCTACATCGACGACGAGATCCCGCTGCGCAAGGAGCTCAAGGAGCGCGGTCTGCTCGACCGCAGCATCCCCTGGCTGCGCTGACCCGACGCCGGACGGGCCCCTCCCCTCGCGGGACGGGGCCCGTTCCGCTTTTCCGGACTTCCTTCACACCGACGTGAGGCCGGTCAGCGGGGCGCGCGGCCGGCGAGCCGGCGGCGCGCCTTCTCCCGGATCGACTCGGGCAGGTCCGGGGCGTCCAGCAGCCGGGGCAGCAGCTCCGGCTCCAGGTTCAGCGCCCGGAACACCTCGCCGATGGTCACCCCGTGCGCCGGACGCTCGACCACCTCGACCGGGTCGCCCGCGCCGACCTCGCCGTCCCGCAGCACCCGCAGGTACGCCCCGGGCAGCGCGCGCACGGTGAACCGCTTGATCAGATCGGGTACGCCCCAGAAGCCGGCGAAGGTGGTGCACGGGGTGCGCGGTTTGGTCACCTGGAGCAGCACCGACCCGATCGCCCACTGCTCGCCGATCACCGCCCCGGTCACGTCGACAGCGGCGGTGGTCAGGTTCTCGCCGAAGCCGCCCGGGCGGATCGCCCGGCCCAGTTCGCCGGCCCACCAGGCGGCGTCCTCCTCGGCGTAGGCGTAGACGGCCTGGTCCGGCCCGCCGTGGTGGGCCCGCTCGCCGATGAAGTCGCCGGCCACGCCCTCGGTACGGATCTGCACCGGGCCGTCCACCGGCCGCTTGTCGATGCCGCTGCGGCCGCTCGGATCGCCCGCCCACTCCGCCTCGGTGACGATCCCGAGGTTCACCGCCGCCAGCCTGCCCGTCATGGTGATCAGCCTAGTCAGGCCCCGGCGCTCAGCCCTTCACCGCACCGGCGACCAGGCCGGAGACCATCCGGCGCTGCACCAGCAGGAAGAAGATGATCACGGGCAGGGTGAACAGCGTGGAGGCGGCCATCACCGGACCCCAGGCGGTGTCGTCGCGGCCGAAGAAGAAGGTCATCGCCACCGGCAGGGTGTAGCGGTCCTGGTCGTTGATGAAGGTCAACGCGAAGATCAGCTCGTTCCAGGCGGTGATGAAGGAGAAGATGCTGGTCGCCACCAGGCCGGGCGCCACCAGCGGGAAGAGGATCCGGCGGAAGATCTGGGCCCGGCTGGCCCCGTCGATCGCGGCCGCCTCCTCCAGTTCCTTGGGCACCGCGGCGACGAACCCGCGCAGCATCCAGACCGCGAACGGCAGCGAGAAGCCGAGGTAGGTGAGGATCAGGCTGGGCAGGGTGTTGTAGAGCCCGAGCCGCTGGATCATCAGGAACAGCGGGATGACCAGCGCCTCCAGCGGGATCATCTGCACCACCAGCAGCATGATCAGGAAGCTGGTCCGCAGCTTGAACCGGAACCGGGCCACCGCGGTGGCGGCGAGCAGCGCGACCAGGCCGCTGAGCAGCACGGTGGAGACCGCGACCAGCGCGCTGTTGAGGAAGAAGTCGGCGAAGGTCACGCCGGGGATCAGGTTGCCGGTGAGGATCTCCCGGTAGTGCGCCAGGGTCGGTTCGCTCGGCACCGGCCGGGGCGTGCTGGCGAAGATCTCCGAACTCGGCTTCAGCGAGGTGGCGATCATCCAGTAGACCGGGAAGGCCGCGAAGAGCGCCACCAGCAGACCCGCGCCGTTGAGGGCGATCCGCTTCACGCCTACGCTGCCCGCGCGTCGCGTCACGCGTCCTCCTCCTGCTTGAGCACCATGCGGACGTAGAAGCCGGTCACCACGAGCAGGATCAGGGTGAGGATCACCGCGATCGCCGCGCCCAGGCCGTACTTCGGCGGCGGCGAGAACGCCTCGGCGTACGAGTAGATGGCGAGCATGAACGTCGGCCGGTCCTGGGTGCCGCCGGCGAGCACGAACTGCTGGGTGAAGACCTTGAAGTCCCAGATCGTCGAGAGCACGATCAGGATCCCGAAGACCGGCCGCAGCAGCGGGAAGGTGATCCGCCAGAACACCTTCCACGGGCCGGCCCCGTCCACCCGGGCCGCCTCGTGCAGCTCACTCGGTACGCTCTTCAGCCCGGCCAGCACGCTCACCGCGATGAACGGGAACGAGTGCCAGACCACCACCAGGGTCAGGATCGAGAAGAACAGCAGGGGCGAGTTGAACCAGCCGTAGCCGGTCCAGTCGCTGCGGCCGAACAGGCTGCTGGAGAGGCCGTCGGGCAGGGCGTTGAAGAGCCAGGTGACCAGGCCGCTGGTGTCGTCGAAGATCCACTTCCAGACGATGGTGCCGGTCAGTGCCGGGGTGGCCCAGGCCAGCATCACGCAGCTGGCCACGAAGGCGGCCATCTTCCGGCCCAGCCGGTTGAGCAGCAGCCCGACCAGGGTGCCGAGGATCATCGTCAGCACCACATTGGCCACCGCGAAGAGCACCGTGTTGCGCAGCACGGTGAGGAAGAACGGATCGCCGAGGATCTCGGCGTAGTTCTCGAAGCCCACCCACGGCCACTCCCGGTCGCCGCGCAGCTGGCGGACGTTGTTGAGCCGGAAGAAGGACATCGCGATGACCTGGCCGAGCGGCCAGAGCAGCAGCACGGCGATGATCACCAGGCAGGGCAGGAGCAGCAGGTACGGGAGGCGGTCCAGCCGGCGACGCCGCCGCGCGGGGGTCTCCCGCGCGGCGGACGTCTCCGGCGCCTCGGTCAGCGTGGTCACTTGGCGTTGAGGATGCTTTCCATCTCCGCGGCCGCGTCGGCGGTGGCCTTCTCGACCGTCTTCTGACCCTTGATGACCGAGCTGTTCATCGCCTGGGTCACCGTCTTGGTCCGGCTGACCTCCACCCACTTCGGGGTGAGCGGCGTGAGCTTGGTGTTCTGCATGGCGGTGGCGAACGGCGCCATGATCTTGTCGCTGGCGTACTTGTCCCCACCGACCAGGTCCTTGTAGACCGGGAAGAAGCCCAGGCTCTCGGCGAACGCCGCGTCGTTCTTCTTGCTCAGCAGCACGGTCAGGTAGTCCCAGGCCAGATCCTGCCGCTCGCTGTCCTGCCAGACGGCGATGTCCGAGCCACCGGCGAAGGCGGGCGCGGGCTGGCCGTCGGGGCCGGGAATCGGGAACGTGCCCCAGACCTTCTCGATCTCCGGGTTGTCCTTCTTGATGGCGCCCTGCTGCCAGCTGCCGCCGAACGCCATGGCGGCCTTGCCGGTGGCGAACTGGGTCCGCGCGTCGATCTCGTTCCAGCCGGCGGCGGCCGGCGGGGCGACCTTGTGCACGGTCACCAGGTCGGTCCAGAACTTGACCGCCTTCTGCGCCTCCGGCGTGTTGTAGCCGGACTTCCAGGAGTCACCCTGCTTGGTGGCGATCTCCGCGCCGGCGCCCCACAGGAACGAGTAGAACGGCAGCTCGGAGTTGCCGGGCAGGGCGATGCCGTAGGTGCCCGGCTTCTTCGCCTGCACGGCCTTGGCCGCGGCGACCAGGTCGTCCCAGGTCTTCGGCACCTGCACGCCGGCCTCGGCGAACCAGTCGGTGCGGTAGTAGATGCCGCGCACGCCCGCGTACCACGGCACGCCGTACTGCTTGCCGTCGAGCTGCGCGTTCTGCACCAGGTCGGGGAGGATGTCCTTGCCCTCGGCCCAGCCGCCGAACTTGCCCGTCAGGTCGGCCAGCGCCTCCTGCGCGGCCCAGCCCTGGGTCTCGGTGTTGCCCAGCTCGGTGACGTCCGGGCCCTCACCGCCGGCGAGCGCCGCCTGGAACTTCTTCGGCGCTTCCAGCCAGGGGATGTACTGGACCACCACGTCGGTGTCCGGGTGCTTCTGCCGGAACTCGGTCTCGACGCCGTCGAGGAACTTGGTCTGCGCCTCGCTGCCCTCGCCCATCATCCAGACCGTCAGCTTGCTGTTGTCGGCCGCCGCGTCGTCGTCCGAGCCGCCGCAGCCGGACAGCACCATCGCGGCCGAGGCCACGACGGCGGTGACCGGAGCCAGCCGCTTCCACCTGTTCACGCCATATCTCCCTCGCGCCGTCTGGCATTAACCTTCTCCGCCGCACCTTAGTAGGAAAAAATCCTTTACGACAGTGGGCGCTCCGGCGGAAGCGAGGCGACCGTATCGCAGCCCTGCCCCGAGGGACAGCCGGGCAACGGGGCGAATCAGGTCGTACGCAGACGAACGGGCGCCCGACCTGCCGGTCGGGCGCCCGTGGTGTTCAGGTTGTGCGGATTTACCGGTGGGTGACGCCCCGGCGACGGCCCGCCCCGGCCACCAGGGCCACGGCGACCGCGGCCAGCAGGACCTGCAGCAGCAGCTCACGCCAGTCGATCCCGGCGGTGTTGGCGAAGCCCGAGGCGCGGGCGATCACCGTACCGAGCAGTGCGGCGCCGACGCCGATCAGCATGTGCAGCCAGATCGGCATGTTCTGCCGGCCCGGCACGACCAGCCGGCCCAGAGCGCCGACGATCAGACCAACGATGAGCGCAGTGATGATGCCCCAGACGGTCAGCTCCACGGTCGCCCTCCTTCAATGAATGTCTGTGACGATGGGTGGTGTTCGTGTGCGCCCCCTGATTGCCCGATGCCTCGGAAACCCAAACCGACTTTCGGGGGCAGGCCGCCGCGAGCAGCACCAGAACGGGACGTACCACCGAACCGGTGGCGGCCGACGGCGCCGACGCGCCGGCTGGTCGTCCGCGCTCGGCGTCGGTCTGCGCCAGGCCCGGCGCCGCGCTGCGGGGGCACCTCGCGCCACCGGTCAGGAATGGGCTGCCACGTCGGGTGGGCGTGTCCCGACGGGCGTCCGCCTTGCTCCAACAGCGTGATACCGGAGAGTCATCTTGATGACTCTCCGGTATCACGACCTGTGGGGGTGCATGCCCGCCTCATGCGTGCCCGCGCTGCCGCGGATGTCCGGTCGATGGCCAGCCGGACGTCCGGGTCGATGGTGCCGGACGTCCGGGTTGATGGCGCGCGGTCCGGACGGGCGGCGGGGACGCGGACGGGCGCCCGACCGTGGTGGTCGGGCGCCCGTCGCGTTCAGGCTGTGCGGGGTTACCGGTGGGTGACGCTGCGGCGTCGGCCCACCCCGGCCACCAGGGCCACGGCGATGGCGGCCAGTACGACCTGGACGAGCAGCTCGCCCCAGTCGATGCCGGCGGTCTCGGTGGCGATGCCCATGGCCCGGGCGAGCACCGTGCCGAGCAGCGCGGCGCCCACGCCGATCAGCATGTGCAGCCACATCGGCATGTTCTGGCGGCCCGGCACGGCCAGGCGGCCCAGAGCGCCGACGATGAGACCGACAACGAGCGCGGTGATGATGCCCCAAACGGTGAGCTCCACGGTCGCCCTCCTTCAGCAGAATGTCTGTCACACGGTGTGTGCTTCCTGTCGTGACCGCTAAGTTCCCGACCGGCCGGAAAGCCAAACCGGTCCGGCCGCCGGCGATCTCGTCCACGGTCGATGCCCGGGCCGGCGCCGATTCCGCGCCGGATGGCGTTTGCGCAGGTCGAGGCGACCCTCCGGACGGTGATCGCGGCCGATGCCGGGCACCGGAAAATTCCTTCGCCGGCCGTCGCCGGACCGGCAAGGGCCCTCGTCGGCCGCCCGCTGAGGCACCCACGGCGGCGGCGACCCGCCGACACGACGACGGCCGGCGCCCCGGATGGCGCCGGACCGTGGGGTCCGGGCCCGACCGGGGCGCCGGCCGTCGTACGTCTGCCGCCGGTCGGACCGGCGGCGGCCTCACTTCTTGCCGGGAGCCTTGCCGTCCCCGGAGTCGGAGGAGAGCGCGGCGATGAAGGCCTCCTGGGGGACCTCCACCCGGCCCACCATCTTCATCCGCTTCTTGCCCTCCTTCTGCTTCTCCAGCAGCTTGCGCTTACGGCTGATGTCACCGCCGTAGCACTTGGCGAGCACGTCCTTGCGGATCGCCCGGATGGTCTCCCGGGCGATGACCCGGCTGCCGATCGCCGCCTGGATCGGCACCTCGAACTGCTGGCGTGGGATCAGGTTGCGCAGCTTCGCCGCGATCGAGGTGCCGTAGTTGTACGCCTTGTCCTTGTGCACGATCGCGCTGAACGCGTCGACCGGCTCGCCGTGCAGCAGGATGTCCACCTTCACCAGGTCGGAGGACTGCTCGCCGGAGGGCTCGTAGTCCAGCGAGGCGTACCCCTTGGTGCGGCTCTTCAGCTGGTCGAAGAAGTCGAAGATGATCTCGGCCAGCGGCAGCGTGTAGCGCAGCTCCACCCGGTCGGCGGAGAGGTAGTCCATGCCGAGCAGGCTGCCCCGGCGGCCCTGGCAGAGCTCCATCACGGCGCCGACGTAGTCGTTCGGGGTGAGCACGGTGGCCCGCACCGTGGGCTCGTACACCTCGGCGATCTTGCCGGTCGGGTACTCGCTCGGGTTGGTGACCACGACCTCCTCGCCGTCCTCCTGGACGGCCCGGTAGACCACGTTCGGCGCGGTGGAGATCAGGTCGAGGTTGAACTCGCGCTCCAGCCGCTCCCGGATGATCTCCAGGTGCAGCAGGCCGAGGAAGCCGCAGCGGAAGCCGAAGCCGAGCGCCCCGGAGGTCTCCGGCTCGTAGGTGAGCGCGGCGTCGTTCAGCTTGAGCTTGTCGAGCGCGTCCCGCAGGTTGGGGTAGTCGGAGCCGTCGATCGGGTAGAGGCCGGAGTAGACCATCGGCTTCGGGTCCTTGTAGCCGCCGAGCGCCTCGGTGGCCGGCCGGGAGTTGATGGTGACGGTGTCACCGACCCGGGACTGGCGGACGTCCTTCACCCCGGTGATCAGGTAGCCCACCTCGCCGACGCCGAGCGCGTCGGCCTTCTGCATCTCTGGTGAGATGACCCCGATCTCCAGCAGCTCGTGCGCCGCGCCGGTGGACATCATCTTGATCCGGTCCCGGGCGTTGATGTGCCCGTCGATCACCCGGACGTAGGTGACCACGCCCCGGTACACGTCGTACACCGAGTCGAAGATCATCGCGCGGGCCGGGGCGTCGGCGTCGCCGACCGGCGGCTGGAACTGCCGGACGATCTCGTCGAGCAGGTGCGGCACGCCCTCGCCGGTCTTGCCGGAGACCTTGATGCAGTCGGCCGGGTCGCCACCGATCAGGTGGGCCAGCTCCTCGGCGTACTTCTCCGGCTGGGCGGCCGGCAGGTCGATCTTGTTGAGCACCGGGATGATGTGCAGGTCGTTCTCGAGCGCCAGGTAGAGGTTGGCCAGCGTCTGCGCCTCGATGCCCTGCGCGGCGTCGACCAGCAGGATGGCGCCCTCGCAGGCGGCCAGCGAGCGGGACACCTCGTAGGTGAAGTCGACGTGGCCCGGGGTGTCGATCATGTTGAGCACAGCCTGCTCGCCGGCCCGCTCGCCGTCCCGGATGGTCCACGGCATCCGGACGGCCTGGCTCTTGATGGTGATGCCGCGCTCGCGCTCGATGTCCATCCGGTCGAGGTACTGGGCACGCATCTGCCGGGGGTCGACCACGCCGGTGAGCTGCAACATCCGGTCGGCCAGGGTCGACTTCCCGTGGTCGATGTGGGCGATGATGCAGAAGTTCCTGATGCGCGCCGGGTCGGTGGCACCAGGAGCGTTCGCGCCGGAATCGAGCGTCGGAGGCACAGCTGTCCGTTCTGGTCGGCTGACGTTGAGCAGGCCGGCGCGACGCCGGCCCCCTCTATGCTCCCACGTCGCCGACGCGCTCCCGCTGCGCGGGCGATCCCCGGCTCCGACCCCGTGCCGTCAGCCGACGAGCGGGAGGCGTCGGCGTACCCGCCTCACTCCGCGGGCGGCTCGACGAAGAGCGCGGCGAGCTTCGGCAGCCGGCGGCGGGCCTCCTCCTCGTCGTCGAAGTCCCAGAAGTCGTTGAGGTCCGGCACCGGGACCGGGTCGCGGTCGGCCGGCAGGTCGGTCGCGGTCGCCTTGCGGTACGCGTCCCAGGGCACCGAGAGCATCTCCTCGCACTCGAACTCCTCGCCGCTGAGCGAGGCGGCCCGCACCTGCGGCAGCTCGGCCAGCGAATCCGGCTCGGCCACCGCCCGGGCGAAGACCTCCCGGCCCTGGGTCATCAGCCAGCCCCGGAAGTACTCGAAGCCGTCGTCCGAGGCGCCCCCGTTGATCAGGTAGGCCGCACCCCAGAGGTCCACCCGGTAGGACGCGGCGAGCACCCGCTGCTGGTGCCGGGCGTAGCCGACGATGTCGGCCGGCTCGCGCTCGGCGAGCAGCGCCACCGCCCGCGCGGCCACCGCGCCCGGCTCGCCGCCGCCGCCGGCCCGGGCCCGGTCGATCAACTGCCAGAAGTCGTCGGTCCTCATGGCCTGGCAGTCTCCCAGACCGACCACGGCTGCCGGTCGGGCAGCGGAAAGAGCTCGGCGAGCCGGGGAAAGCGCCGGGCGAACTCCGCCCGATCCTCCAGCGCCCATTCCTCGTCCTGCGGGTCGGGCGACATGCTCACGTCCCGCCCGTGTGCCGCCAACGCCCGCTCCAGGCCGTCCTCGTCACCGGTGATCCGCTCGTACGCCCGCTCGGCGACGTAGTCGAGCGCCTCCCAGTCGGGCCACTCGTCCTCGGCCCAGTCCCGGTTCGACCGGCCGGCCAGCCGGCGGACCTGCGGCACGTCGGCGAGCGCGTCCGGATCGGCCGCCACCCGCTCGAACGTCTCCCGGCCCAGCCCCACCAGCCAGGCCTGGAAGTAGTGGAAGCCGTCGTCGGAGCAGAGCCCGCCGCAGACGCGCAGCGCGGCACCCCACAGCGACCAGGTGTCGACCCGGGCCCGGGCCTCGTCGAGCCGGAGCGCGAAGTCGACCACGTCGTCGGTGGGTCGCTCGGCCAGCCGGTCGGTGAGCCAGGCCAGCCGGGCGTCGGGGCCGTCGGTGGCGGCGGCGGACGCCTCGATCAGCGCCCAGAAGTCGTCGGTGGCGATCACCGGCGCAGTATCGCGGGGCGGTACGACAACCGGCAGCATGGAGGCGTGCCCCCGCCGTCGCTGCCCCCGGTGCCGTACGACGCGACGGCCCGGCGGCCGGAGTGGGCCGACCTGCCGGCCGGGCTGCGGGCGGCGCTGGCCGACCGGCTCGGTGCCCCGGTGGTCGCGGTCCGGGTCGCCGGCGCCGGCTTCACCAGCGGCTTCGCCGGGGTGCTCCGCACCGCCGACGGCGGCCGGGCGTTCGTCAAGGCCGCGCCCGCCGCCGGGCAACCGCACCTGGTCGACTGGTACGCCCGGGAGGCGGCGATCCTCGACCGGCTGCCCGCCGGCCTGCCGGCGCCCCGCCCGCGCTGGACGGTGCGCGCGGACGGCTGGTTCGCGGTCGGCCAGGAGGCGATCGACGGCCGTACGCCCGGGCTGCCCTGGCGACCGGCCGAGCTGGCCGCCACCCTGGCCGGGTACGCCCAGCTCGCCGCCGCGCTGGCCGACCCGCCGGCCGAGCTGGTCGCCCTCGGGCTGCCCCAACTCGCCGACCTGGCCCGGGAGGACATCCTCTGGTGGGGCGAGGTGGCCGCCGGCCGCGAGCCATCGCCGTCGCTGCCCGGCCCGGTCCGGGACCGGCTGCCCGAGCTGGTGACCCTGGAGTCCCGCCTGCCCGGCTACGCCGCCGGCGCGCCCGGGTTGATCCACGGCGATGTGCGGCTGGACAACGTGCTCGTCGACCCCGCCGGCCGGGCCTGGTTCTGCGACTGGACCTGGCTCTGCCACGGGCCGGCCTGGTTCGACCTGGTCACCCTGCTGATCACCGGGTACGCCAGCGGGCTGGACGCGGACGCCCTCTTCGCCGGTCACCCGGCCGCCGCCGGCGCTCCGCCGGACGTGCTGGACGTCACCCTGGCCGCGCTGGCCGGCTACTTCCTCACCTCCGCGGCCGCGGCCCCGCCGACCGCCTCGGCCCACCTGCGGGCCCACCAGCGGTGGAGCGGAGAGCAGGCGCTCGACTGGCTCGCCCACCGCCAGGGCTGGACGTGACCCGACCGCCCACGCCCGTCCGCCACGGGCTGACGTTCGGCCCGTCCGCCACGGGCTGGCATTCGCCCGTCCGGCACGGCGATGGCGTGGGCATGATGGGTCGGTCGCTCGCCGCCCGGCCCCCCGTTCCGGGCACCGCGGACCCGGCCGTTTTGGCTCGTCCCGGGCGACCTGGTAACCTGGCTCTTCGCGCAGCGATGACGCATGCTCGTCGCGCGCACAAGCAGACCAACCCGAGCTATCAAGACGAGGCTGTCGCGTGGCGAACATCAAGTCCCAGATCAAGCGCAACCGGCAGAACGAGAAGCGCCGGCTGCGTAACAAGTCGGTCAAGTCGTCGCTGAAGACCGCCATCCGCAAGTTCCACGAGGCCGCCGAGGCCGGCGACGTGGAGAAGGCCACCGTCCTCATGCGCGACGCTGCTCGCAAGCTGGACAAGGCCGCCAGCAAGGGCGTGATCCACACCAACCAGGCCGCGAACCGCAAGTCCGCGATCGCCAAGCGCGTGGTGTCGCTCTCCGCCTGATCCGGCGGACCCAGACCTGACCGGAAGCCCCGGGCATCGCCCGGGGCTTCCGGCTGTCCGTTTCCGGCACCGGTCCGCACCGGCGATGACGTGCGCCTGCACCCGCCCCCGCGACCACGGACGCACCCAGACCCCGGCAGGTGCCGGCCGCGGCCACCGGCGTTCAGGTCAGCGGAGTCGGGCGGCCGGTGGACGAGCCGGGGCCGCTCTCGGGTGGGCTCGACGGCCGGTGCGCCGGGCCGGGACCGTCCGGCGGATCCGACCCGCCCGCCCCCGTCGCCGGGGCGACGCCGGTCGACCGGTCCGGGCTGCCCGACCCGTTTCGGGCGGGCTCGGCGGGCGGGGTGTGCAGCGGCTCGGACGTGATGACCACGCCCGGCACGCTGTGCGTGATCCACTCCACCTGGGCCCGGCCGACGACCGGCTCCATCTGCCGCCGGAACCGCTCCCGCTCCTGCTCGGGCACCGCCGCCGCGGACCGGACGACCAGCGCGGCCACCATGTCGTTGAGCTTCACCATCACCGCCACCGCGGCCGGCAGGACCAGCACCGCCCACCAGGTCACCAGCTCGGCGAGGGCGAGCAGCGCGGCGAGCGCGACAACGCCCTCGAAGAAGAGGAAGCAGAGCACTCCGCCGGGATTGACGAAGCGCAGGCCGAGGATCCGGGCGTAGAGCGGCCGATACCGCTCCTCGTCGGCCGGGATCGTCGCCCACGAGCCGTGGCTCGCTCCGCTCACCGGGCGCCACCCTGCCGGGCGGCCGCGACCGAGAAGACCGCCCGCTCCAGGGCATACGCCCGGTCGTCCGCGCCACCCTTGACGGCGGCGTTGCACTCGGCGGCGGCCTGCATGGCCTGCACCAGCCCCTCGGGCGTCCAACCGCGGGCCCGCTGCTGGGCGCCGCGGATCTTCCAGGCCGGCATGCCGAGGGTGCTCGCCAACTGGTACGGGTCACCCCGCCCGGCCGCCGCGACCCGGGCCACGGTACGCACGCCGTCGGCGATCGCGTCGGCGATCGGCACCGGGTCGACCCCCACGTGCAGCGCCCAGCGCAACGCCTCCAGCGCCCCCGGCAGGTCGCCCACCATCGCGGCGTCGGCCACGGTGAAGCCGGTCACCTCGACCCGGCCCCGGTAGTAGCGCGCCACGGTGTCGGCGCCGATCCGGCCGTCGGTGTCGGCCATCAGCTGGGAGCAGGCGGCGGCCAACTCGCGCAGGTCGTTGCCGACCGCCGCGATGAGCGCCTCGGCGGCGTCCTCGGTGCACTTGCCGCCGGCTCGGCGGATCTCGTCGCGGACGAAGGCCACCCGGTCCCGGTGGCCCTTGAGCTTGGCCGCCGGCACGACCGTGGCGCCGGCCGCCTTGAGCCCGTCGGCGAACGCCTTGCCCTTGGCGCCGCCAAGGTGCAGCACGACGAGCTGGACCTCCGGGTCGGGGTTCTTCGCGTACGCCAGCAGGGCGGTGACCAGGTCCTTGCGGGCGTCCTGACCGGACCGGAGGATCAGCACCCGCCGGCCGCCGAACAGGGACGGGCTGAGCATCTCGGCGATCTCGCCGACGGTCAGCGAGCCGGCCTGGTACTCCCGGACGTCCACGTCGGGGTCCACACTGCGGGCCCGGGCGATGGCTTCGGACACCGCCCGCGTGGCGAGCAGCTCTTCGTCGCCGAGGACGAGCAGAATGGGCGGGAGGCTGGCGGTCACGCCGCCCATATTCGCACGCCGCGCTGCCGGAACCAGCCTGGTCATCGGTACTCCGCTCGCGGAGCCCGCACTCAGCGCAAATCCAGACATCTACGTTGAATCAGGCCTTATCGCTGGAATCACCGTCGATCCGTCAGCGCTGCCGGCCCGGGTCGACGCCCCGACTCACTACCGCCAGGCCGGACCGCCCGACCACCGCCGCCACGTCGCCGTCGGTGTCGGTGCGCAGCACCCGCGCCCCGCCCCGGGCCAGCCGGGCCAACAGCGCCGGGTGCGGGTGCCCGTAGGTGTTGCCGGCACCGACCGGCACCAGGGCGACCGCCGGGCGGACCGCGTCGAGAAACGCCGGGTCCTGATAGGCCGAACCGTGGTGCGGCACCTTCAACACCTCCGCCCGCAGCTCACCCGCCGGTACGCCGGCCAGCAGCGCCTGCTGCTGCTCGGTCTCCGCGTCGCCGGTGAGCAGGATCCGCACCCCGGACACCACGGCACGCAGCACGATCGAGTTGTTGTTCGGGTCGGACCGGGTGCCGCGCAACGGGGCCGCCGAGCCGAGGGCGGCCAACTCGACCCCACCCGCCCGCCAGCGCCAGCCGGGCGGCGCGGTCAGCAGCTCGACGGCCCGCGCCGCCGCCTCGCCCCGGACCAGGTCGCGCCCGTGCTCCGGTTCCGGCCACGGTGGAGCGAGCACGGCGGTGACCCGGCGTCCCCGGAACACCCCGGCGACGCCACCGGCGTGGTCGACGTGGAAGTGGCTGATCACCAGCAGCGGCACCTCCCGTACGCCGAGCCGGCGCAGGCAGGCGTCCACCGCCGCCGGCTCCGGGCCGGCGTCGACCACCACGGCCCGCCCGGCGCTCACCGGCAGCACGATCGCGTCGCCCTGGCCGACGGCGCAGGCGGCCACCACCCAGCCCGCCGGCGGCCAGCCGTCGGCCACCAGCCGGACCGGCAGCGTGCCGAGCATCACGGCGACTGCCACCACCGCGACCAGGCGGCGTACCAGCGGCCGTCGGGTGGCCACCAGCAGCGCCCCGGTCAGGCCGGCCAGCAGCAGCGCTCCCGGTACGCCGCCCGGCCACGGCAGGGTGCCGGCGGGGAGTTGCGCCCCGTACCGGGCGACGGTGACCAGCCACCACGCCGGCCAGCTCGCCAGCCAGGCGGCGAACTCGGCCCCGGCCGGCCAGACCGGTGACACCGCCGCCGCGAGCACGCCGAGCACGGTGGCCGGCGCGATCGCCGGTACCGCCAGCAGGTTGGCCGGCACCGCGACCAGGCTGACCGTGCCGGAGATCCCGGCGACCACCGGAGCGCAGGCGAGCTGCGCGGCGGCCGGCACCGCCAGGGCCTCGGCCAGGCCGGCCGGCACGCCGCGGCGACGCAGCCCGTCCCGCCACCGTGGCGCGAGCAGCAACAGGCCACCGGTGGCCAGGACGGAGAGCGCGAAGCCGGGGTCGCCGGCCAGCTCCGGGTCGACCAGCACCAGCACCGCGACCGCCGCGGCCAGGGCCGGCAGCGCGGCTCGGGGCCGGCCGGTGGCCAGCGCGACCAGCCCGATCGCACCCATGGTGGCGGCCCGCACCACGCTCGGCGACGGGCGGACCAGGATGACGAAGCCCACCAGCGCCACGGCGCACAGCCCCGCCGCCAGCCACGGGCCGGCCCGCGCCCAGCGGGCCAGCAGCAGCACCGCGCCGACGACGATCGCCACGTTGGAACCGGAGACGGCATTCAGGTGGGTCATGCCGGTGGCCAGGAAGTCCTCCTCCACCGTGGCCGGCAACCGGCTGGTGTCCCCGACCACCAGGCCGGGAAGCAGTCCGCCCTGCTCGTCCGGCAGCGGCTCGCAGGCGCGTTGCAGGCCGGCCCGGAGCTGGCCGGCGGCCCGCTGGGACGTCGGCGCGGGCCCGTGCGGCTCGGGCGGACCGGTGGCGCGCAGCACGGCGGCGGTGAGGTCACCGCCACGTGGGGCGGCCAACCGCCCCTCGGCGGTCAACCGCTGCCCGGGCAGCAGTCCCCGCCAACCCGGGTCGGTGGCCAGCACGAGCACGCGCACCGGCGCGGCCACCCGCCGGCCGTCCGGGCCGGTGACGCCGACCAGCTCGGCCGCCACCAGCAGCATCGCCGGACGGCCGGTGGCACCACCGCGGACCGGCCGGGGATCGTCGCGCACGACCAGCTCGGCGGTGACGCTGGCCCGCTCGTCGACCAGGGCGCGGACCGGCCCGGCGTCCCGGACGGCCAGCCGGGCGGCGGTCGCGCTGGCGCCGCAGACCACCCCGATCAGCACCGCGACGGCGATCCAGCCGTACCGTCGCAGGCGCGCCGACGGTCGGCCGAGAAGGCCCAGCAGACGCAGCGCGCCGAGGACCGCCAGCGCGGCCGCCCCCGCCGCGAGCAGCAGCGTGCCGGCGGCGGTGAGGTGCAGCCCGGCCAGCGCGGCGAGCCAGGCCGCCACGGCCAGCCCGGCCAGCCGCAGGTCCGGCCCCGCTGCCCGGTCCCCGCCGGTCACCCCGTCCGGATCCGTCGCCCGGCTCAGCCGGGGTACGGCAGCCGGGGTGCCGGCTCGTCCGGTGGCGGCACCGGGCGGTTGGCGGCCGCTCACACCGTCACCAGGTCCTTGAGCTGCTCGTACCGGGCGTCGCCGATGCCGTCCACCTGGCGCAGGTCGCCGACGGACCGGAACCCGCCGTGCTGCTCGCGGTGGTCGAGGATGCGTTGGGCGAGCACCGGCCCGACCCCGGGCAGCGAGTCGAGCTGTGCCAGCGTCGCGGTGTTCAGGTTGACCCGACCGCCGGGTGCCGCGCCGGGCTCCCCCGCGCCCGGCGCCGCAGGTGCGCCGGCCAGGTTCGGCGGCGCCGGTACGCCGACCAGGATCAGCTCGCCGTCGGTGACCTTGCGGGCCGGGTTGAGCAGGGCCACGTCCACGCCGGGCAACGCCCCACCGGCCGCCTCGACGGCGTCGGCGACCCGGGCACCGGCCGGCACCCGGACCAGCCCCGGTCGGCGTACCTTGCCGGCCACGGCCACCACCAGCTCGCCGGCCGGCGACGCCACCGGATCGGCGAACGACGAGCTGAGCGGCCCGGCCGACACCGCGGTGGCCAGCGGGGCGACCGGCTCGGCGCGAGGGCGGGACCGCCAGGCCCAGAATCCGGCACCGAGCACCACCAGCACGGCGACCACAGCCAGCGCCCGCACGCCCCGCCGCCCCGGGTCGAAGACCCCCGGCCCGGGCAGGCGGGACGTCGGCGCATCCTCCCCCGCGCCGCCCACCAGCACCGGCTCGGGATCGGGCACCGACGAGGCTGAGCGCGACGGCAGCGCGGCCCGGATCGGCACGTGGCCGAGCCCGGACAGCGGACCGTCGTCGACAGCGGGAGGACGTCCGCCCGCCCGATCCGGTCCCACTCCCGGCGACGCGCCGGCGAACGGCCACGGCGCGGCGAGGGTGTGCGACCGGCCGGGCGGGTCGGCCGCGACCCCGGCCGCGGCCCGCCCGGCAGGGGCCGCAGCCGTCTCGGCAGCCGTGGCGGGCAGCAGGCGCCGAAGGCGCTGCCGCACCACCGCCTCCTCGTCATTCGACACGGCGCGAGGCTAGGTCGTCTCCGGCGCCCCGGCCGCTACCGTGGGTCCGGCTGTGGACAGGAACGTCTCCTGTGGACAGGCGCCTGATCATGCGGAGGTGTGCTAGCGGGCAGTCGCTCGGTGGCGGCGAGTCATCCAAGCAGCTGGTTGCGTACATCGGCCAGGACGGTCTGGGCCCATTCGAGCTGTGGGCACCCGTCCTCGGTGCACTGCCAGCAGCCCCCGGGTTGCCAGGGATTCGGCGATCGGGTCCAGTGCATGTCCATTGTCCGGTTGGCGGCCCAGATCAGCTCGGCCAGCGTCACCGGCTCATCCATCGGCACGGTCTCGCCCCAATCGCTGGAACCGATCGAAGGCGGTCGAGTAGTAGATGCCCGGGGTTCGTTCGTTCCGGGAGGATCGCGTGACCGAGATCGGATGCAGATTCGGGCAGGACGAGAAGTACGGCCATCCGCACGAACACCTGGGTTCGCTCCAGGGTCTCCAGAATCTCCGCTTCGGCAGATGTCGCCGATGGTTGCTCATCGTCGGGCCTTCCGCGAAATCGGCAGTTGGCCCGCTGTGGAGCGGCGACGGGACACCGCTCCACAGCGGATGACGGAACACGCGGATTGCTGAAGCCCAGGTGTCCGTTCACTGTCTCACTGTAGTCACTGTCTCAGTGTAGTCAACTCTTCACCGTGTTCACTTGCTCGGCCTGCTGGCTTGTCCGCTCACGCCCGGACCTGGAAGCATGATCTCCGCTGAAGTCCAGGAGAGCCGAGCATGCCAACCAGACCACCGCACTATCGGCGGGTAGCCGACGACATCGAGCAGAAGATCCGGTCTGGCGAGTACTCGCCGGGCCAGCAACTGCCGTCGGTGACAGAGATCGGCGAGCTCTACAACGTCGCACGCTCCACCGCCTACCGGGCGGTCAAGGAACTCCACGCCCGAAACCTCATCTACGGCCAGCAGGGACAGGGCGTGTTCGTCGCCGAGACCGAATGAGCAGGGTTCACCGCGCCTCGGGGTCGAGGCCGAGCACCGAGCGGCCGCCGTCGACCGGCAGGGTCACCCCGTTGACGAAGCCCGCCGCCGGCGACAGCAGGTAGGCGACCGCTTCCGCCACCTCCTCGACCCGGCCGATCCGCCCCACCGGGTGCAGCCGGGCCAGCTCCGCGTCGATCCACTCCGCCTCGGCCGGTTCCCGCTCGGCGAGGAACGCGGCGTGCCGCTCGGTGGCGATCGAGCCGAGCGCCACCGCGTTGGTCCGGATTCCACGCGGGCCGTACTCGACGGCCAGCGCCCGGGTCAGCCCCTCGACCGCCGCCTTCGCGGTCGCGTACGGCAGGCAACCGCGCACCGGCCGGCGGGCCTGGTGGGACGAGACGTTGACGATGGCGCCGGCGGTGCCGGCGGCGAGGTACCGGCGGACCGCCGTGGTCGCGCCGACCACCGTTGGCCGCAGGTTGAGCCCGATCAGGTCGAGGACCTCGGCCGCGGGCGTGGAATGCACCGAGGCGTCCCGGAACACCGCCGCGTTGTTCACCCACCCGGTCAGCGGCCCGGCGCGTTCGGCCAGGTCGGCGGCGCGCGTGACGACCTCCTCGTCACCGGCGTCCCCCACCACCGCGACCAGCCGGTCCGGGGTCGCCACCTGGCGCAACCAGTCGAGCGCGTCCCGGTCGTACTCGATCACCACCACCGTGTCACCGGAGGCCGCGAGCCGTTCCGCCACGGCCCGGCCCACGCCCCGACCGCCGCCGGTCACCACGATGGACATCGCCGCTCCTCTCCCCGCCATCACCCCGGGCCAGCACACCCACCGGCGGTCGGCACTCCTGACCAGCGTGCCCGGCGGCGCCGCTGCCCCATCCATGAGGGCAGCTCGACAGGGCGTTCACACCGACCTGCCCGGCCACCCACCCAGGCGCGCACACAGCCACGCCAGACCAACCCTGCCAGCTCGACCGGACCGGCACCGTCCGAACAGGTCACCCGGGCGGGACCGGCGCGGACCGGCTGGTCAGCCGCCGTTGGAGGTCGGCCGGCGATGCACCACCACGCACGCCAGGCCCGGGCCGGCGTGCGCGGCCACCACCGCGCCGGCCTCCGAGACGTACGCGTCGTGCAGCCGGTCGCCGAGCCGCTCGCGCAACGCCGTCAGCAGCGCCTCGGCCCGCTGCGGGGCGGCGAGGTGGTGCACGGCGAGGTCCACCTCGGCGTCACCGGCCGCCTCGACGGCCAGGTCGACCAGGCGGGCCACGCCCCGGCTCGCGGTGCGCACCTTGTCCTTGAGCACGATCGCGCCGTCCGGCATGTGCATGATCGGCTTGACCGACAGCGCGGTGCCGAAGAGCGCCTCGGCGGCGCCGATCCGGCCGCCCCGGCGGAGGAACTCCAGCGTGTCGACGTAGAACCAGATGGTGGTACGGGCGACGGTGGCCAGCGCGGCGTCGCGTACCGCCGCCAGGTCGGCGCCCCGGTCGGCGGCCGCGGCGGCCGCGACGACCGGAAAACCCAGGCCCATGCCGCAGGAGCGGCTGTCCACCACGGCGACCCGGTCGCCGAACTCGGCGGCGGCCAGCCGGGCCGCCTCGACGGTGCCGGAGAGTTCGGCGGAGATGTGCACCGAGACGATGCCGTCCGCGCCGTCGTCCAGCAGCCGGCGGTACGTCCGCGCGAACTGCTCCGGGGCGGGCCGGGAGGTGCTCACCGAGACCCGCCGGCCGCCCAGGGCCCGGGTCGCGTCGGCCGGGAACGTCTCGACGCCCTCCAGCCCTTCGGCGCCGTTGAGCACGACGGTGAGCGGCACCACGGTCAGCCGGTGGGCGGCGAGCAGTTCGGGGGGCAGGTAGGCGGTGGAGTCGGTGACGACCGCGACGGGCATGCCCGGCACGCTAGCCGATGCCGCCCCGCTACGCCGAGGGCCGTGCGGCTCAGACCGACTCGGCCGGGGCCGCCGCGCTGATCAGCCCGACGTTGTGGGCGCGCAGGTGCCAGCCCCGCACCTCGTCGTGGCGCAGCTCGGTCCAGTGGCAGTTCTGCAGCGACCCGATGGTGCGCAGCACCTGGTGGTCCCAGCCGAGCAGCTGGCCGCAGCCCTGCCGGGCCCCGCCGCCGTGGGTGGCGACCACGACGGTCCCGCCGGCCACCGCGTCGGCGGCGTCCTGCAGGGCCGCGCCGACCCGCTTGCCGAGGTCGTCGAGGGTCTCGATGCCGGCACCCGGATCGGGGTCGCCGGCCCGCCAGCGGGCGTACTCGCTCGGGTAGCGACGGGCCGCTTCGGCCAGTTCGAGGCCCTGCCACTGCCCGAAGTGCCGCTCGCGCAGCCGGGCGTCGGTGCGTACCGGCAGCCCGGTGACCGCGGCCAGCGCGGCGGCGGTGTCCGCGGCGCGGCGCAGGTCGCTGGAGACGATGGCGTCCGGGCGCAGCCCGGCGAGCAGCGGGGCGGCGGCCCGGGCCTGCTCGCGGCCGAGGTCGTTGAGGGGTACGTCGGTCTGCCCCTGGACCCGGCCGGCGGCGTTCCAGTCGGTGTTGCCGTGCCGCCAGATGATCAGGCGGGTCATTCCGCGGCGGCGCTGCCGGACTCGGCGTCGACCAGGTCCCGGTCGACGAACGGGATGGTCGGGCAGTCCTTCCAGAGCCGGTCGAGGGCGTAGAACTCACGCTCCTCGGTGTGCTGGACGTGCACCACGATGTCGACGTAGTCGAGCAGCACCCAGCGACCGCCGCGCTCGCCCTCGCGGCGCACCGGCTTGGCCTTCTCGGGCAGCTGGAGCAGTCGCTCCTCGATGGCGTCGACGATGGCCAGCACCTGGCGCTCGTTGGGCGCCGCGGCGAGCAGGAACGCGTCGGTGATGGCGAGCTGGTCGCCCACGTCGATGATGACGATGTCCTGCGCCTTCTTGTCGGCGGCGGCCTGTGCGGCGGCGATCGCCAGCTCGTGAGCGCGTTCGGAAACTGTCACCGTTCTCCTTCGATCAACCGTGCGATCCTCCAAGCGTCTCACACGCGACCGAATCACGACTTGTCAGTTCTGGTCGATTACCCGCCTGATCTGGTCGGTACCGGGCGAAATCACTGCTGATAGAGGCGCCGTTTGGCGATGTACTGCACCACACCGTCCGGTACCAGGTACCAGACCGGCTCGCCGCGGGCGACCCGCGCCCGGCAGTCGGTCGACGAGATGGCCATCGCGGGCACCTGGATCAGGCTGACCGTGTCGGCCGGCAGGTGCTCGTCGGAGAGTTCGAAGCCGGGCCGGGTCACCCCGATGAAGTGGGCCAGCTCGAAGATCTCGTCGAGATCCTTCCAGCTGAGGATCTTCGCCAGCGCGTCGGCGCCGGTGATGAAGTAGAGCTGCACCTTCGGGCCGTACTCGGCGTGCAGGTCGCGCAGCGTGTCGACGGTGTAGGTGGGGCCACCGCGGTCGATGTCGACCCGGCTGACCTGGAAGCGGGGGTTGGAGGCGGTGGCGATCACCGTCATCAGGTAGCGGTCCTCGGCCGGGCTGACCGGCTCGTCCGCCTTCTGCCAGGGCTGGCCGGTGGGTACGAAGACCACCTCGTCCAGCCCGAACCGGTCGGCCACCTCGCTGGCCGCCACGAGGTGCCCGTGGTGGATGGGGTCGAAGGTGCCACCCATGATCCCGATCCGACGGATGTCTTCCTCCACCCCGTGATCCTATGCCGGCCGAGGGGTCGCGCCGCCGACCCGGCCACGCTTATACTCGTCTGCGAGTAATCGTGGACGAGCAAGGGCGAGGAGGTGGCCGTGCCCAAGCGACGCAAGGTCGGCAACCTGCTGGCGTTGGCCGTGCTCTCCGCCCTCGTCCAGCGACCCATGCACCCGTACGAGATCGCCACCGCGCTGCGGGCCTGGGGCAAGGACCAGGACATGGAGATCAAGTGGGGGTCGTTCTACACGGTCATCCGCAACCTCGACCGGCACGGGCTCATCGCCGAGGTGGAGAGCGTGCGGGCCGGCCGGCGCCCCGAGCGCACGGTCTACCGGATCACCGACGCCGGCCGGGCCGAGCTGGTCGACTGGGCGCGGGAGCTGGTCTCCACGCCGGAGCCGGAGCAGTCCCGGTTCCGCGCCGGCCTCTCCGTGCTCGCCGCGCTGCACCCCGACGAGGCGACGGCGCTGCTGCGGCGGCGGCTGGAACTGCTCGACGAGCTGATCCGGGCCAACCGCGCCGCGCTCGCGGAGCACCTGCGGCAGGTGCCCCGACTGTTCCTGGTCGAGTCCGAGTACGACCTGGCGGTCCAGGAGGCGGAGGCGGCCTGGGTCCGCGACCTGCTGGCCGCCTTCGCCTCGGGTGACTTCCCGGGGCTCGACCAGTGGCGGGCCTTCCACGAGACCGGTGAGCTGCCGGCCGAGCTGACCGACGTCGCGGAGAGGAGCCGCCGCACCGAGTGACCGGCGGCCCCGGCGCGGTGCGCCAACACCGCACCGGGGCCCTTACCTCGAACCACACCTGGGAAGGTGCCCGGCCCGAAGCGGCAACCAGAGGATAACCGGGCTCCCACCCAGGCGGTTTCGCACGCCATCGAACCCCTGGAGAGGACCCATGACCCGAGTGAGGACAGCCCTCGTCATCGGCGGCGGCATCGCCGGCCCGGTGACCGCGCTGGCGCTGCGCCGCGCCGGCATCGCCGCCACCGTCCACGAGGCGTACCCGAGCACCGCCGACGGCATCGGCGGCACCCTGGCGCTCGCCCCGAACGGTGTCGCCGCCCTGCGTACCGTCGACGCGGCCGACGCGGTGACCGCCATCGCCACGCCGATCCACCGGACGGTGATGGCCGTCGGCCGCAAGCGCATCGACCTGCCCGGCCTGGCCGACGTACCGCCGCTGCGGGTGGTGCACCGCAACGAACTGCACCGGGTGCTGCACGAGCGGGCCCGCGCCGAGGGCGTACCGATCGAGCACGGAAAGCGCCTGGTCGAGGCCCGGGAGACCGCTGCCGGGGTCACCGCGACCTTCGACGACGGCAGCACCGCCACCGCCGACGTGCTGGTCGGCGCCGACGGCGTCCGGTCGACCGTGCGCACCCTCATCGACCCGGCGGCGCCCGGCCCGCGGTTCACCGGGCTGCTCGGCTTCGAGGCGGTCGCCCGGCACGAGGTGGACGTCGAACCCGGCACGATGACCTTCACCTTCGGCCGGCGCGGCTACTACCTTTACTGGCCGGAACCGGGCGGCGGCACCCGGTGGGGGGTCAACCTGCCGGGGCAGCGGCCGATGAGCCTGGTCGAGGCGCGCGCGGTCGCACCGCAGGAGTGGCTGCGCACGCTGCGGGCCGCGTACGCCGACGACGACCCGGGCCGCGACCTGCTGCGCACCAGCGACCCGGCCGGCCTGCAGGTGGTGGGCGCGCTGCACATCATGCCGCCGGTGCCGCACTGGCACCGGGGCCGGATGGTGCTGGTCGGCGACTCGGCGCACGCGCCCTCGAACAGTTCGGGGCAGGGTGCGTCGCTGGCCATCGAGAGCGCCGTGCAACTCGCCCGCTGCCTGCGCGACCTGCCCGACGTCGGGTCGGCGTTCGCCACCTTCGAGCGGCTGCGACGGGCCCGGGTGGAACGGATCGCCGCCCGGGCGGCCCGGATCAACCAGGCCAAGGCGCCGGGACCGGTGGCCCGCGCGCTGATGCCGCTGCTGATGCCGTTGCTGGTGAAGACCGCGATGAACCCGGAGAAGACGGTCGGCCCCGAACAGCGCTACGTCATCGACTGGGACGCCCCGGTGGCGCCGGAGCCGGCGCGGCGCTGACCGGCCACCGTGGGTGGCACACCGACCGGCGTGCCACCCACGCGGCTCCCGCCGCACCTCAGCCCTGCCCTGGAACGATGCCCCGGGTCAGGCGCTGGCGGCGGCGACGGCGGTGCGGGCGATCAGGGCCCGGCGCAGGTCGTCGTCGGCGTCGGTGACCACCCGGCGCAGGCCCGGGGTGAGGTCGTCGCGGGCCAGCAGCGCCGCGGCCGCCTCCCGGGTCGGCTGCGCCACGGCGTAGCGGGGGAAGGCCAGGCCGGCCACCCGGTCCGCCGTCCAGGGCGTACGCAGCCGCGCCGCGGCCGGCATGTCGGCGAAGTACCGCTCGACGTACCCGGCCGTCAACTCGGCCTGCTCGGGCTGCCAGAAGCCCTCCGCGGTCGCCTCGACCAGCCGGTTCGACAGCTCGGCGTTGGACACCACGATCTCCCACGCGGCCCGCTTCGCCGCCGGGTCGGGCAGCGCACCCCGGCACCGGGCGGCCCGCTCGGCGCCGGCGGCGCTCGGGTCGGTGGCCGCCTCGGCGGCGATCTCCGGCTCGCCGGCCGCGCCGAGCACCACCAGCCGGTAGAGCACCGCCCAGCGCAGTTCCGCGTCGACGGCCAGCCCGGCCGGTACGTCGCGGCCGGCCAGCCAGCCGGTGAGCAGGTCGGCGTCGGTGGTGGCGGCGATCCAGGCGCGGGCCGCGGCCAGCTGCAACGACTGCCCGGCGGGGGCACCGTCGAGCAGTTGCCGGCAGGCGCCGGCGACCCGGGCCAGCGCGGCCGTGCGGGCCGCCGGCTCCAGGTAGCGGTCGATCAGCGAGCGGCTCAGCGTGAGCACGTCCTCGGCGACGATCACCTCGGTCTCGGCGGGCAGCGCGGCGGCGATCAGCTCGACCAGCCCGGCGACCGGCCGCTCCCCGTCGATCGCGGCGTCCAGCGCCTCGCGCCAGAGCAGCGCCCGGGCCAGCGGGTCGGCCAGGCCGGGCAGCACCAGCGGCACGGCGTCGGCCGAGGCCGGATCGAGGCGGACCTTCGCGAAGGTCAGGTCGCCGTCGTTGGGCAGCAGCAGCCGCGCCGCCGGCTGGCCGGTCAGCTCGGCGAGCACCGTCCGGCCGCCGTCGGCGTCCGGGTCGAGATCCACCTCGGCACGGTCGACCGTGCCGTCGGCGGAGTAGCGGCCCACGCCGATCCGGTGCGGGCGCAGCACCGGGTGCGTCTGCGGGGCGGTCTGCACCACGGCCACCTCGCGGTAGCGGCCGTCGGCGTCCACGGCGACCTCGGCGCGCAGCGTGTTGACCTGGGCCCGGCGCAGCCAGCGTTCGGCCCAGTCGGCGAGGTCGCGCCCGCTCGCGGCGGAGAGGCTGCCGAGCAGGTCGGCCAGGGTGGCGTTGCCGAACCGGTGCTTCGCGAAGTGCGCGTTCAGGCCGGCGAGGAAGGCGTCGTCACCGAGCCAGGCCACCAGTTGCCGCAGCACGCTGGCGCCCTTGGCGTACGAGATGCCGTCGAAGTTGAGCAGCCCCTGCGCCGCGTCGGTCACCTCCTCCGGCGCCACCGGGTGGGTGGAGGGGCGCTGGTCGGCGGCGTAGCCCCAGGCCTTGCGGCGCATCGCGAAGGTGGTCCACGCCTGGTCGAAGCGGGTCGCCTCGGCGGTGACCCGGGTGCCCAGGTACTCCGCGAAGGACTCGTTCAGCCACAGGTCGTCCCACCAGCGCATGGTGACCAGGTCGCCGAACCACATGTGCGCCATCTCGTGCGCGATGGTGGTGGCGCGCAGCTCGCGCTGGCTGTCGGTGACCGCGGACCGGAAGACGTAGTCGTCGCGGAAGGTGACCAGGCCCGGGTTCTCCATCGCGCCGGCGTTGAACTCCGGCACGAACGCCTGGTCGTACTTGCCGAACGGGTAGCGCTCGTCGAAGAGCTGGTGGAACCGGTCCAGGCACTGCTTGGTGACGGTGAAGATCTCGTCCGCGTCGGCGTCCAGGTGCGCGGCGAGCGAGCGGCGGCAGTAGAGGCCGAGCGGGATGCCGTCGTGCTCGTCGCGGCGCACGTGCCACGGCCCGGCGACGAGCGAGACGAAGTACGTGGCCAGCGGGGCGGTCGGGGCGAACTCCCAGCGGCCGGGACGCGGGGTGGCGGCGAGCGCGCCGTTGGCCGCGACCGTCCAGTGCTCCGGGGCGGTCACCGCGAGGGTGACCGGGGCCTTCAGGTCGGGCTGGTCGAAGGCGGCGAAGATGCGCTGCACGTCGTCCAGGAAGGACATCGCGTAGAGGTAGGTCTCGCCGTCGGCCGGGTCGACGAACCGGTGGATCCCCTCGCCGGTGTTGGTGTAGGCCATCTCGGCCTCCACGGTCAGCGTGTTGGCCTCGGCCAGCCCGGTCAGCGGCAGCCGGTTGTCGTCCAGCGTGGCCGGGTCCAGGTCCCGGTCGTTGAGGCGTACCGCCAGCAGTTTCGCGGGCTTGACCTCGGCGAACGTGGCGGCGCCGGTGGTCACCCGGAAGCGGATGGTGACGTGTGAGCGGAACCGCTCCGCACCGCCGGTGAAGTCGAGGTCCACCTGGTAGGACTCGACGGTGATCGCCGCGCCACGCGCGGTCGCCTTTACACGGGTCAGGCTGGGCATCCGCTTATCCTGCCGGATGGGGAACCGCACGTGTCTCCCCCGTGACCCGTGGCACTGGAGGACTGAACCATGGCTTCGCACCCCAAGGGTGACTTCGACCTGTCCCGGGCGGTCTGGCAGCGGGCCGAGGGCGACACCTCCGACAGCGCCGTCGAGGTCGCCTTCGTCGACGACCTGATCGGCATGCGCAACTCGGCCGAGCCGGACGGACCGGTGCTGGTCTTCACCCAGGCCGAGTGGGACGCGTTCGTGGCCGGCGCCCAGGACGGCGAGTTCGACCTGGACTGACCGGACCGGGGGCTCACCCGTCGCCCCAGCCGAGCCCGCCCGGGCCCGGCGCGTGGTGGAAGCCGGGATGCCCGGCCACGTCGGCGCAGCGCTCGCCGTCCGGGCCGACCGCCCCGCAGAACAGCCGCTCGGCGCGGTGCCAGGCGTCGGCAGGCGACAGCGCGGCCGCGCCGAGCGCCAGCTCGGGCCGGAGCAGGCTCAACGCCTCGGCGTAGCCGACCGCCAGCTCGGATGCCTCGGCCGGGCCGGCTGCCGTGAAGCCGAGGTGCACGGTGTAGAACCGGACCGGCCGGGCGGCCCGCCGGGGCGGCGCGAGCAGCGCGGCCGCACCGGCGTCCGGTCCCCCGTCGAGCCGCTCGACCGTACGCCGCTGCCGCCAGTACGGCGACGTGTTGTCCCGCATGGGCCCTCCCCGTGGTCGACGATCCGCGCCGGCCCACCCGGCGCGGTGTCGCCGGGCGTGCCGGCCGGCCGCCCGTACCGGTGGCCCGCCGGTCTCCCGGCGACGTGCCGCGCTGCCGGACGGCCCGCGCCGCGGCGGCCCGGCGCCGCTGAACTGAGCCAACCAGATCCGGGCGCTCCTGGGAGGGGCCAGCCGCCCGGCGATTGGCTGGCCCCTCCCCCGCGTCGCCGCGTCGCCGGCCCGGCCGGCCCCGCCGTCCAC